>NZ_JACHHY010000010.1 GCF_014202905.1 Chitinivorax tropicus
TGAGTACTTTATTTCTTTGATTAACCAGACATCAGTCCGGCAACCCATCCACAAGCACCCACGCTTATCGACTGTATTTTTTGTTAAAGATCATTCAGTTACAGCAGCTAAACTATCTTCCGTTCCGCTGTGTCGCTGCGAGAGAGGCCGAACTATACTCACTCACCCACTGGCCGTCAACTACTCATTGCAGATTTTTGAAAGAAAATTCATAACACGCTGTTTTTACACAATTGAAAATTCGTATGCATCGCCGCGTCATTCAACTCCAGGCACGGTATTTTTTGTGGCGCGGATGAATCCCCAATCAACTTTCGAGCAGCCGCACCAAAGCAAGGCAGCAGCGGAGGCCTATAGCGGTGATAGAATCAGTGTTGCCTTACATAATCAGAATTCATTACAGAGGACAACACCATGGCCGCTAGCGAAGCACTCTGGTCACCGACACCCAAGCAGATTGAGCAATCCAATATCCAGCGCTTCATCAAACATGTCAACAAGTCACGCTCATTGAAGCTTGATGGCTATCAAGCCCTCTATGATTGGTCAATTGAGCAAATTGAAGCATTTTGGGCGGAGCTGTGGGATTTCTGTGATGTCAAAGCCAGCAAACGCTGGGAAATCACTCTGAAAAATGAAGGCCGGATGCCTGGTGCAGAGTGGTTTGTCGGCGCACGTCTGAATTTTGCCGAAAACTTGCTGCGTTACCGCGACCATCGAGCAGCTTTGCTTTTTCGGGGCGAAGACAAGCTGCAAGCCGAGTACAGTTTTTCTGAGTTGCACGGAGAGGTAGCCAAGGTTGCCCATGCACTGAAACAATTAGGAATCAAGCCGGGGGATCGCGTTGCTGGCTTTCTGCCTAATTTGCCACAAACCGTCATCGCGATGTTGGCAGCGACCAGCCTGGGAGCCATCTGGTCATCATGCTCACCAGATTTTGGCGCAGAAGCGGTCATTGATCGCTTCGGACAGATCGAACCTAAGGTGCTGTTTGCCGTAGATGGCTACTTCTATGCAGGCAAAACTATTTCCACCTTGGATCGGGTTGCTGAGATTGCCGACAGGCTGCCGAGCCTTGACAGGTTGGTAGTGGTGCCATATCTAGACCCCACGCCAGACTTGGAAGATCTACCCAATGCAATCAATTGGCTTGATTTTGCGGACAATAACGCAAAGGACATCCATTTCGAACAGCTTCCGTTCGACCATCCGCTTTATATTATGTATTCGAGCGGCACCACTGGTGCGCCAAAATGCATTGTCCATTCCGCTGGTGGCACGCTACTGCAACACCTGAAGGAACACGTCTTACACGGTGATCTGACTCGCCAGGATCGCCTGTTCTACTTCACCACCTGCGGATGGATGATGTGGAATTGGCAAGTTTCCGCACTGGCCGTTGGCGCGACCATTGCACTTTATGATGGCTCACCCTTCCACCCCAACGCAAATGTGCTTTGGGACTATGCAGAAGACGAATGCTTCACTGTTTTTGGCACAAGTGCAAAATATCTATCAGCCCTGGAAAAGGCTGGCGGGCAGCCAGCCAAGACACATGAAATCGATGATCTGAAGGTTGTGCTCTCCACCGGGTCACCTTTACTGCCAGAAAGCTTCAATTACGTCTATCGCGCCATCAAATCAGATATCCGCTTAAGCTCCATTTCCGGGGGAACAGATATCATCTCCTGCTTTGCCCTGGGCAACCCGGTACTGCCCGTATACCGTGGGGAATTGCAATGTCGGGGGCTTGGCATGGCCGTCGCCATCTTCAATGACGATGGCAAACCAATTCAAGGAGAAAAAGGGGAGTTAGTCTGCACCAAGCCTTTCCCATCCATGCCCATCGGCTTCTGGAATGATGCGGACGGCAGCAAGTATCGAAGCGCCTACTTTGAGCGCTTTACCAACACATGGTGCCATGGTGATTATGCAGAGCTAACTTCGCACAATGGAATCATCATCCACGGGCGATCAGATACCGTACTCAACCCAGGCGGAGTACGCATTGGCACCGCCGAAATCTACCGTCAGGTTGAAACCTTTCCGGAAATCATGGAATCGATGGCAGTCGGCCAGGAATGGGAAGGAGATGTGCGGGTGATTCTATTTGTGCGCATGCAGCCCAAACAGTCACTCAGACAAGAACTGATTGAGCGCATCAAATCAAGGATTCGCGAAGGCACCAGCCCACGCCATGTTCCGGCCAAAATCATCGAGATTGCCGACATCCCGCGCACCATCAATGGCAAGATTGTCGAGCTCGCCGTTCGCAACGTCATTCACGGGCTGCCCGTGAAGAATAAAGACGCTTTGGCCAACCCAGAAGCACTGGCTCTTTTTGAAAAATTAGCTGATCTACAAAGCTGATCATACAAGCCAGCGCACCCGCTTGGCTTGTTCAGATGACTCATGCCTTATGGCATTCACCCCAAACCAAACGACGACCTGCCCGAGGCGGGCAGCTGAGAATCTCAGCTTGATCAAAAAAACAAAAACGCCGGATTGATCCGGCGTTTTATATTTGGTGGGCCCTCCGGGACTCGAACCCGGGACCAAAGGATTATGAGTCCTCTGCTCTAACCGACTGAGCTAAAGGCCCGAAGCCCGCCATTATAGCAGGTTTTGCGGCAAATCCAAGCCGGATACGCCGCACAGGCCAAATTACTGCGAGCTCTCATTGTTATCCAAGAAACTCTTCAAGCGCTCGGAACGGGTTGGGTGGCGCAACTTCCGTAAGGCTTTGGCTTCGATCTGTCGAATTCGCTCACGCGTCACATCAAACTGCTTACCCACTTCCTCCAAGGTATGATCGGTATTCATTTCAATACCGAAACGCATGCGGAGAACTTTGGCCTCGCGTGGGGTGAGCGTATCCAAGACCTCTTTCGTCGCCTCGCGCAAGCCTGCGTAGACTGCCGCATCGCTCGGCGCCAACGTCACCGCATCCTCGATGAAATCGCCCAGGTGTGAATCATCATCATCACCAATTGGCGTCTCCATCGAAATGGGCTCCTTGGAGATTTTCATGATCTTACGGATCTTCTCCTCTGGCATTTCCATCTTGACCGCCAACAAGGCCGGATCGGGCTCCAAACCCGTTTCCTGCAGAATCTGCCGGGAAATACGGTTCATCTTGTTGATCGTTTCGATCATATGCACCGGAATACGGATGGTGCGGGCCTGATCCGCAATTGAGCGGGTGATCGCCTGCCTGATCCACCAGGTCGCATAGGTCGAGAATTTATAACCACGGCGATATTCGAACTTATCCACCGCTTTCATCAGGCCGATATTGCCCTCTTGGATCAAGTCCAGGAACTGCAGACCCCGGTTGGTATACTTCTTGGCAATGGAGATCACCAGTCGCAAGTTGGCCTCGATCATCTCACGCTTGGCGCGACGGGCACGGGCCTCACCCGTGGACATCTGACGATTGATTTCCTTGAGGTCTTTGATCGGGATCATCGCCTGCTCTTGAATCACAGCCAGTTTCTTCTGCGCCTCAAAAATGGCGTGTTTCTGCCGCTCGATTGATTCGCTATAGGGCTTGGCCAAGCCGATTTGATCCAATACCCAGTCGTGATCGACCTCATGCCCAGGAAAGCTCTTGATGAACATTTCTCTCGGCATGCCAGCTCGATTCACACAGATCTCCATGATTTCGCGCTCGAAACCACGAATTTCCTCAACCTGCCTGCGTAGCGCGTCGCACATGGCCTCAATCTGCTTGACCGTGAAGCGGATATTCAGCAGCTCAGCGGAAATAGCCACCTGAGCTTCGGTATACTGCTTACTGGCCGGGCCGGACTTCTGTAGCGCCTTGATCATCTTGTCATACAGCGGGCGAATGATCGCAAACTTGGCGAGCATATCGGCCTTCAGCTGTTCAAGGTTGGCGCTCATGGCGCCGCCGCCACCGCCCTCCTCGTCTTCCTCTTCTTCTTCGCCCGCGACCAGTTCTTCCTCTTCGCTAGGCTCTTTGAATTCCGCTTCTTCTTCCTCGACAGCATTCGGATCGACAATACCATCGATGAATTCGTCAACCCGCAGCTCATCCTTTTCCACTGCATCCGCCAAGCGCAGCATCTCGGCAATGGTCATCGGGCAGGCAGAGATCGCCTGAATCATGTGCTTCAGGCCCTCCTCAATGCGCTTGGCGATTTCGATTTCGCCTTCACGCGTCAGGAGCTCAACCGTCCCCATTTCCCGCATGTACATCCGGACAGGGTCGGTGGTTCGGCCAAATTCAGAATCGACAGTAGAAAGCGCAGCTTCGGCCTCTTCCACCGCATCATCATCAGCAACAGGCGGCGTTGCGTCCGACATCAACAGTTGTTCGGCATCGGGCGCTTCGTCATACACCTGAATGCCCATATCTGCGATCATACTGATGATGCCTTCGATCTGCTCGGCATCCAGCATGTCTTCTGGCAGATGGTCATTGATTTCGGCAAAGGTCAGGTAACCACGCTCTTTGCCCAGCACAATCAATGTCTTGAGGCGCGCACGACGTGCCTCGGCGTCAGCCGGCGACATCGGGCGACCACTCGGGGTGCTTTCCTTCTCGGGCTGAGGGATGTCAGGCTTGTCGAATTCTTGATCTGCCGCCATAGGTTCCGTTCCTGATTTCCAAACTGAAAAAGCTGTTGATTATACCCAAGTTATAGACCGATTTGTTAGCCATTGATTCAATGTACGCCAATATTTCAGCCCAACTTTGACAAAACATGTATCGATTTGCATCGATTACCGCTCTTTGCATGATGGGAAATACACGTTCATGCATCTCCACCACAGATTCACACCCTCCACCGACTCGATTTCAAGGCGGAATCAGGGGCAAAGCACCTCTCTTAATCAAGGTGGATGCAGAGGAGGACAGTCCACCGCACCCAACGGTGATCGGCTCGATCTCGTCAATGCGTGAAAGCTTATAGCGGAACAGTGACCCGCACCTACTCGCCTCAGTCGCTTGCAGGTTGCGATTTTGCCAAAGCAAGTTGTCGCAACAATTCTTTCTCTTCTTCGGACAGGCTGCTAGGCGAGAAATTCTTGTCGGTCATGACATGCGTCATCTGGCCACGCCATTGCTGCTTGGACACATACTCTATCAATCTGGTGACGGCATCGTTCAATTCAACCCACGCCTCTTCATCAGAAAACTCTTCATGCTCCTCCATAGCCGTGCTCAGCACCCGCCGAAGCACCCCTTCATGTTCGGACTCGCGAAAGCATTCCAAGACCTGTGCGGCAGTGGCCAGCCCTGGGTGTTCAATCAAATATTCATAAAGCGCATATAGCGCAGCCATCTCCGGATGCTCACCCGCCCATGCAGGCAGAGCAATATGCTGCGCCCATCCGGGCGCGCGCAAAAACCATTCAATGACTTTACGCTCGATTGAAGGCGCTTGCCGCCGCCCAGTGCGAAATGGCACAGGTTTGGATCTGGACTTGCCATAGCGGGACTGCGCAACGCGGATACCCAACAGACGATCGAGCTCATCGGATTCGATCCCCAGTATTTCCGCAAGCCGCTTTCTCAGCATCAAACTGAGCGCCTGCGCCGGAATCTGGGTGATCAACGGTTGAGCAAGTTTGATCATCCTTGCCCGACCCTCATCAGTCTGCAAGTCCACTTTTGCGGACAGCTCGCGCAGCATGAATGCCGTCAGGGGCAGCGCATCCCTGGCCATCACGTCTTCGAATGCCTCTTTGCCAAAATGCCTGACATAGCTATCTGGGTCTTCATCTTCCGGCAAAAACAGGAAATCCAGGCGCTTATCATCCTGCAGTTGGGGAAGCGCGTTTTCCAAAGCACGCCAGGCCGCTTTTCGCCCCGCCTTATCGCCGTCAAAACAGAACACCAGGTGATCGGTATGCCGCATCAGCTTTTGCAGGTGAATGGCTGTCGTAGCCGTCCCCAAGGTTGCTACTGCATAGCCAACACCATATTGGGCAAGGGATACCACATCCATATACCCCTCGACCACCAGCACCTTGCCAGCATCACGGATGGCCTGTCGGGCCTGATACAAGCCGTAAAGCTCTCGCCCCTTTTCAAACAACACGGTTTCTGGGGAGTTCAGATATTTGGGCTCCCCCTTATCCATCACCCGACCACCAAAGCCGATGATGGCCCCACGCTGATTCACAATTGGGAACATCACCCGATCATTGAAGAAATCGTAGCGGCGGCCATCTTTTTCCTTCACCAGACCTGACTCGATCAAAGCCGGGTTGGTGTCATAATCTGTAAACGCACCCTTCAATCCGCTCCAGCCATCTGGCGCAAAGCCCAAGCCAAAGCGCGCTGCGATTTCGCCCGACACACCACGCCTTTTCAAGTACTGGATTGCATGCGGTGCTTGCTTCAGCTGATTGCGGTAGTAGATGCAAGCCGCCCGCATCACGCCCGGCAAATCCAGCGCCTCTACTTCAGCACGCTTCTGTGCCGCTTGACGCGCCTCCGGCGTCCGCTCTTCTGCTGGAACCTGCATCCCCACCGACTGCGCCAATTCGGTGACCGCCTCAATAAAGTTGAGGCCCGCGTGCTCCATGACAAATGTGATGACCGTGCCATTTGCACCACAGCCAAAGCAGTGATAGAACTGCTTGACCGGGCTGACATAGAAGGAAGGTGTTTTTTCGTTATGAAAAGGACAGCAGGCTTTGTATTCGCTGCCAGATTTTTTGAGCGGGACGTAACGATCCACCACGTCGACAATGTCAACACGGTTGAGCAAATCCTGAATAAAACTATCGGGGATACGAGACACGTCAAGCCACACAGGTAAAGACAAGAAAATTGCGCAGCCATTATGCTGCGCAATTCATGGGCCAACTATGACACCGCTTGCCGAGCACCGCCACAGGCACCCTAAGCGACCCATACCATCTCATGACATGGGTCAGGCTCTATCACTAACAGCCGGAAAGGATATGAGCGAGCCGGGCCGAACCACCATCAGCCAGCCAGCTTGACCTTGACCAATTGCGACACCTTGGTCATATCCGCACGGCCCGCCAACTTGGGTTTCAACACCCCCATCAGCTTACCCATATCCTGCGGCCCGGCAGCGCCAACCTGCGCAATGGCGGAAACCACTTCAGCCTCGATCTCTACATCGGATAACTGCGTTGGCATGTAGGCTTGCAACACTGTCATTTCGAATTTCTCATTATCTGCCAGGTCCTGACGGCCAGCAGCTTCATACTGAGTGATCGAGTCCCGGCGTTGTTTGAGCATCTTGTCAATGATGGCAACAATATGCTCATCTGTCAGCTCGACGCGCTCATCGACCTCTTTTTGCTTCATCGCCGCAGTCAACAGACGAATAGCAGAGAGACGTTGGGCATTTTTTTCCCGCATCGCGTTCTTCATGTCATCTTGAATGCGTTGCTTCAAACTCATCGGTTTTCTCTCCATTTCCTAAAAACGAAAAAGGCCGCTAACAACTAGCGGCCTTTCCTGTGCCTTCAAGCGGCTGATCAGTACAGCTTCGGCGGCAGTTGTTGGCTGCGCAGGCGCTTGTAATGACGCTTGACGGCCGCAGCAAGTTTGCGCTTACGTTCAGCGGTCGGCTTCTCGTAGAACTCACGAGCACGCAACTCGGTCAACAGACCGGTTTTCTCGACAGTACGCTTGAAACGACGCAGAGCCACTTCGAAAGGCTCGTTTTCCTTGACGCGGACGCTAGGCATTGATATCGACCTCAATTCTAAAGGTATGGTTAATCGGGGGTAAAACGGCATTATGCCAGCTTGCTCAAGCTTTTCAAAGCAAAACTTGCGCGCCATTGCAAGCTCATCCAGAAAGTGTTGTTTGTGCGCCATGCGCTCAGCACGGTAAAATCGACGGTTAGCCATGACACAGTGAATTGGATGACAGCATGTTGGTTTTGGGTATTGAGACTTCTTGTGATGAGAGCGGCGTTGCGTTATATGACTCAGAGCAAGGGTTGCTCGCACATCAGTTACACACCCAGATGGCCATGCATGCCGAATATGGCGGCGTCGTACCTGAGTTGGCATCACGCGACCACATCCGTCGAATCCTTCCACTAACCGAGGCCTGCCTGAAGTCTGCAGGAAAGACACTGCGGGACATCGATGCCATTGCCTACACCGAAGGCCCAGGACTGGCGGGGGCTTTGCTGGTTGGGGCCAGTGTCGCCAACGCCCTGGCTTTTGCACTCGACAAACCTGTTATTGGCATTCATCACCTGGAAGGTCATTTGTTATCCCCCTTGCTCGCCACGCCTGCGCCGACATTTCCATTCATTGCTCTATTGGTTTCTGGCGGCCACAGCCAACTGATGGAGGTCACCGGGGTAGGCCAATACACACTGCTTGGCGAAACATTGGATGACGCGGCGGGTGAGGCTTTTGATAAAACAGCCAAGCTGCTGGGCTTGGGCTACCCTGGCGGTCCAGCTCTGTCCAGATTGGCGGAGCAAGGCAATCCAAAGCGGTTTTCACTGCCACGCCCCATGTTGCACTCTCCTGACCTGGATTTCAGCTTCTCAGGTCTGAAAACGGCTGTATTGACATTGGTACGCGAACAGAAACAGCTGGATGACTCAACGCGAGCAGATATCTGCGCCGCCTTCCAGGAGGCGATGGTGGAAGTGCTGGTTGCCAAATCACTGAAGGCGCTGAAGCAAACTGGGCACCGCCAGCTGGTCATCGCCGGTGGTGTAGGTGCAAACAAGCAACTGCGACAGCACCTGGATGCCGCTGCCAGCAGGAAAAGGTTCTCCGTGTTCTATCCACCATTGGAATTTTGTACCGACAATGGTGCCATGATCGCCTTTGCTGGCGCGCTACGGCTGAGCCAGGCGCAGAGAGGATCGGGAAGCTTTGGCGTCCGGCCCCGGTGGGATCTTGGCAGCCTGTGCGCTGTCGATCCAACCTGAATACAGGCTACCGATACACAGCCATCTGGGCTGGCCAGCACACATCTGCCGGTGCGCCGACATTGGTGGCTGGTTGATTCCTACATGGGCCTCACACCGGCGCCTCGGCGCAGGCTGGGAGAAGCTGCTATTCAGCCGTGCCACCCAGCCATATCGAGTGGAAGCTGATCACTCAGCCACGCGTGTTCATCATACATTC
Organism: Chitinivorax tropicus; assembly: GCF_014202905.1. Taxonomy (NCBI): domain Bacteria; kingdom Pseudomonadati; phylum Pseudomonadota; class Betaproteobacteria; genus Chitinivorax; species Chitinivorax tropicus. The sequence continues at coordinate 9,118 of NZ_JACHHY010000010.1, forward strand.
TGGCAGTCGGGGTTCTTCCCGGTGATCCCTTTGTAAAATGCCTGAATCTCCGCCATATCCTTTTCAATATTGCCAGTTGGATAAAAAACCGGCCCAAATCCGCCTATTTTTTTCTTGAAATCCAGAAAGGCCAAGACAATCGGTACCTGCGCCCCGACTGCGATATGGTAGAAGCCGGTTTTCCAGTATCGCACCTTGCTACGGGTACCTTCTGGTGGGATGGTAATGACCAAGCGTTCAGACTGGTTATATACATCCACAATCTGCTGAACCAAGTTATTGGATTTAGAACGATCCACCGCGATGCCGCCCAGCCAACGCATGATCGGCCCCATTGGCCCGCGGAACAGGCTGCTCTTGCCCATCCAATAGATCTTGGCACGTGCAGCAAAGCAAATCCCCAGCGTCACCGGAAAATCCCAATTACTGGTGTGTGGCGCGGCAATCATCACGTATTTGGGCAAAGCCGGAAACGAACCTTCAAGGCGCCAACCCGTCATCTTGAGCATGATGATGGAGATCCAGGCAAATACCGAGCGGACAATAGGGGTATCGAAAATGGTGTAATGCATATCAATGAGTTGGTGGTTAATGAGGTGCAGGCAATCGCCATGCCTGCGGAGAGTTGCCTTCGGCATTTGCAACCATGTACTTCAGTCTACAAATCAGCCCAAGGAAAACATCGGAGGGAAATCAAGGCGTTGGACTATAACCGAAAAACCCTTGCCGGTAAATGCTTGTCTTGTAACCTTCATCATAGGAAATCGGCGCCCTCCATAACAAGAAAATGGTTCGCACTTTTCAAATCATGGATTGCATGGGATAAACGGATTGCAAGCTACAAATCCACACCACCGCACACCAACTGGCAATTCACCGAGACAGGGCTATATCCATCAGCCGGCTTGACCTTGTATCGGGCAGCGGTGGATTACTGGCAGCGCGATAAGTGAACACCAGTGAATATTTGACTTGTTGGGTTTGATTACGACCAGCAGCGTGAAACAGATTGCTGTGGAATAACAGTAGATCCCCCCGCTTCAGCTCAACAGGTACAACTGTTTTCAGCAAACGATCTGACGCAGGGTGGTCGATACGCAGGAATAGACGCTCATCCAGCTGATCGGTGGCAAGCTGTAATTGATGTGAGCCCGGCATCACCAGCAAACACCCGTTTTGCTCTCGTTCATCCCCCAGTGCCAGCCACGCGGAAATCAACTCCGGCCTGGGGTAATGCCAGTAGCGAATATCTCGATGCCAGCCCGTTTCACTGCTGAAACGCGGCTGTTTGGTCATCATGCAGTTATGGTGCGCCTGAACCAGCAGCGCATCTGTGCCGAGCAATTGCCGGATCGGCTCTGCCACCACTTCGCCTATGGCCCACTCTGCAAAAAGGTGATGCCGCTGATATGCCTGCAATAGGCGTCGGGCGGTTCTCCCACCCTCAACGTCCAATGAAGCGGGTGCACCCGGATAATGCGTCTCTGCTTCAAATTCGATGGGCATCACTTCTTGCGCCAACTCAGATTTGGCCAGCTCGACCATGGCCTGACATATCGCTGGTGACGCAGCCGCGTTCAGCACCAAGTAACCTTGTGTTGTGAATTCACTCAACTGCTGCGTAGTCAGCATCTCCAGCGCGCTCCCGTACATCGTTGTTTTTTGTTTCAGACTTGGTGAGGCATTTCAGTGAATCCCGTCCCACCTCACCGACAAGACCCTGGGTCATTTCAAACAAGTGGATCTTAGGCCGTTGTTTGATTTGGCGTGCCCACTCCAAATTCATGAAGCCCGTATAGTGAGCGACGCTCAATCGCGCCGCCTCAGATAACGTGCATCATCAAAAGTAACAGTCCACTGTGGGTAGTAAACCACGATCAAAGTCATCGCAATGCCAGTCGTAAATGCCTCTGCCCACCCCAACAAAACAAAATACAACATCGTTTCGCCAAAACGAAGGCCTGACGGCTCAATACCCAGCACTTGATACAAAGATGCTGTCACCAACCCGACCATCAACATGGACAATGCCGCACCGACAAAGGCATTGATGAAGATATACACGAAATAGTGAGCAGGGAGCCGCTGGCTGAATACAAGGAGCAGCTGACTGATGCAGACTGGCAGAACTGCCAATAGCAGCCAATGCAGACCCAAACAACCCCAATCCAACACACCCAAAGCACCCAGCGCCAAGATCACGATCAGCAATCCCAGCATCGCGAACCATGGGCCAACCATCAAAGTCAGGGCAGTGGCGCCCAGCAAATGCAGCGATAAGCCATCTTGTATGACAGCGCGAAGCACCCAAAGCATGGCCACTATGATACTACCCCCGAGCCAGGCATTGACTTTGGCACCCTCTCCCAGCACCCCCCAGGGCGCGGATCGATACGCTTTGACCAATACTGCGATTGCCAGCAGATTGATCAGCATCAAGTAGTCTGAGTGGAATGACAGGGCAGAGAAATGCATGGATTGATAGCGGATAAGATGGCAGAGATTACCATATTCAGGCGCTGATCGATTCCAGTCGCCTATCGTGGAAGTAAAAAAAACGGCATGGAAACCATGCCGTTTTTTCGCCAGACAGGCCGCAGATTGATCAATGTATCTTCATACCTTGACCAAACCGACACTCATTAAGATTCAGAGTCGACGCGCTCACGCAATTCTTTGCCTGCTTTAAAGTGAGGTACATATTTTTCAGGTACCTGAACCTTATCACCAGACTTGGGATTGCGGCCAACACGTGGCGGGCGGTAGTTCAAATCGAAACTACCAAAACCACGAATCTCGATACGCTGTCCACTAGCCAGCCCGGTCGCCATTGCATCAAGAATAGCCTTCACAGCCAATTCTGCATCTTTGACAACCAATTGTGGGTAGCGAGCAGCCAGTCTCGCAATCAGCTCCGACTTCGTCATGTTGCCTCTTACTCTGCAGACTTGTTGTCCAACTTAGCCTTCAACAACGCGCCCAGGTTGGTTGTACCTGCGCTGGCATCAGATTGAATGGAGCGCATCGCTTCATTCTCGTCGGCCATGTCCTTCGCTTTGATGGACAGGTTGATGCTACGATTCTTGCGATCGATGTTGATGATCATGGCTTCAACTTCGTCGCCTTCCTTCAACATGGCAGCAATGTTTTCAACGCGGTCACGAGAAACCTCTGTTGCGCGCAGGTAGCCCTCAACATCATCAGCCAGCAATACGGTTGCGCCCTTGGCATCGATTGCCTTCACTGTACCCTTGACGATGCTGTTCTTATCGTGAGTGGACACGTAGTTGCTGAACGGATCCCCTTCCAGCTGCTTGATGCCCATGGAAATACGCTCACGTTCGGTGTCGATCGACAAGACGACCGCCTCAACTTCATCGCCCTTCTTGTAGTTGCGAACAGCATCTTCGCCAGCCACATTCCAGGACAGGTCGGACAAGTGCACCAGACCATCGATACCGCCAGGCAGGCCGATGAACACGCCAAAGTCAGTGATCGACTTGATTGTGCCGCGCAGCTTGTCACCCTTCTTGAAGTTCTGGCTGAACTCTTCCCAAGGATTGGCTTGGCATTGCTTCATGCCCAGGCTGATACGACGACGATCTTCATCAATTTCGAGGATCATCACTTCGACCTCATCACCCAGTGCAACCACCTTCGATGGGTGGACGTTCTTGTTGGTCCAGTCCATTTCGGAAACGTGAACCAGACCTTCGATGCCTTGTTCGATTTCCACGAACGCACCGTAATCGGTCAGGTTGGTCACCTTGCCGAACAGGCGGGTGCCTTGCGGGTAGCGACGTGACAGACCCACCCACGGATCTTCGCCCAGCTGCTTCATGCCCAGGGATACACGGTTCTTCTCTTGATCGAACTTCAGAACCTTCGCTTCCACCTCATCACCCACAGCCAACACTTCGCTTGGGTGCTTGACACGACGCCAAGCCAGATCGGTAATGTGCAGCAGGCCATCGATGCCACCCAGGTCAACGAATGCACCGTAATCGGTGATGTTCTTGACGATACCCTTGACGACAGCGCCTTCTTGCAGTGTTTCCAGCAGTTTCTGACGCTCTTCGCCCAGGCTGGCTTCGAGCACAGCGCGGCGAGATACCACCACGTTGTTGCGCTTACGATCCAGTTTGATGACTTTGAATTCGATGGACTTGCCTTCGAACGGAGAAGTATCTTTGATCGGACGGACATCGACCAGCGAACCAGGCAGGAACGCGCGGATGCTGTTGACCATAACAGTCAAACCACCCTTGACCTTGCCATTGATCACGCCGGACAGCACGGTACCCTTCTCCAATGCTTCTTCCAGCTCAATCCAGGCAGCCAGACGCTTCGCTTTGTCGCGAGACAGCTTGGTTTCACCGTAGCCGTTTTCGAGGGTATCGATGGCAACAGTAACAAAGTCGCCGATTTTGATTTCGATCTCGCCGCGATCATTGCGGAATTCTTCGACCGGAATCAGGGACTCGGATTTGAGGCCTGCATTGACGGTAACGAAGTTCTGATCGACGCCAACCACCTCAGCGGTGATTACCTCGCCGGAACGCATTTCCTGACGCGTGAGGCTTTCTTCGAAGAGGGCGGCAAAACTTTCCATGGAAGCGGTAGTCATTGGATAAAGACCTTAGTGTGCTTAAGGCAGCACGGTAAGTTAATAAAACCGAACGGCCGGCTGAACAGCCCGGCCGTGTCGACCCTAATATTTTCGGGATGATTTACGGATTGCGGTGATGGAGGGCGAGTACCTGATTGACTGCTTCATCAATGCCAAGCTCGGTCGTATCGAGCAATGCAGCATCCGTAGACTGTTGCAAGGGAGCTACGGTGCGCGCCGAATCTCGCGCATCACGGTCGCGAATATCCTGCAAAATCCTGTCGAATATAGCATTATCCGCCTGTTCCAGCAAGCCTTTTTCCAATAATTGGCGATATCTCCGTTGAGCACGGATTTCCGCTGTCGCAGTCAGGTAGATTTTGGTTTTCGCATCAGTGAACACCACCGAGGCCATATCACGGCCATCAGCAACCAAACCAGGTGCTTGCCGGAAAGCGCGCTGGCGATCCAGCAGTGCTGCTCGCAATGCCGGCAAGGTTGCGATGGCGGAAGCCGCGTTGCCGGTTTCTTCTGCACGCACAGCATCATCGACAGTTTCACCATCGAGATAGATATGGTTGTGCGCGAAACTTATGTCGAGGTGACGCGCCAGCTTGGCCAACGCCGGCTCATCGGTCAGCGCCACGCCTTTCTGGATTGCAGCCAGTGCCGCCAGCCGATAGATGGCCCCACTGTCCAGATAGTGCCAACCCAGACGTTGGGCTACCCGCTGGGCCACTGTGCCTTTACCCGAGGCAGACGGGCCATCAATTGCGATGACCGGTACGGTATTCAATTACAGTCCTTCCTATTCGATCCTATTTCGAACTACCCCTGCAGCCCGATCCAAACACATCTATCGGCCAACAGATCAACCGGCTATGATACCGGTTTTCGCATGCCAATAGCCTTTTATCAAGACTGACATTATCAATGGAAACCCTACTGCTGCACCCGATTTCGCGAATTCAAGGATCTGTCGAACTGCCCGGCTCCAAAAGTATTTCCAATCGTACCCTGCTGCTTGCGGCACTGGCCGAGGGTCGTACCGAAGTGAAGGGCCTGCTGGATTCAGATGACGTACAACGTATGCTAGAGGCATTGACCACGCTGGGCATTCAATGGGAGCAACGCCCTGGAACACGTGATTTTGTTGTGCATGGCGCGGCAGGCCGGATTCCCGTCAATGAGGCCAAATTGTTCCTGGGCAATGCCGGCACTGCATTTCGCCCGTTGACTGCGGCACTGGCGCTGGCTGGTGGGCACTATGAGCTGTCTGGCGTTCCCCGCATGCATGAGCGACCCATTGGGGACTTGGTCGATGCGCTTCGACAGCTGGGTGGGCAGATCGATTACCTGGGTAATGATGGCTTTCCCCCGCTGGCCATCCACCCTGCCAAGGTCGGTGATCCAGTGGATGTGTCGGTGAAGGGCAATGTCTCCAGTCAATTTCTGACTGCTTTGTTGATGGCGTTGCCTTTGCTGGGTAAAGCAGCCACCGTCCGGGTGGTGGGGGAACTGATTTCGAAACCGTATATCGAAATCACCTTGAATCTGATGCGCCGCTTTGGGGTTGAGGTGACACGCCAGGATTGGGCGAGCTTTCATATTGCTGGCAATCAACGCTATGCCTCGCCCGGCACGGTGCATGTCGAGGGGGATGCAAGCTCCGCATCGTATTTCCTGGCAGCAGGTGCCATTGGCCGTGGCCCGGTTCGCGTGCTGGGGGTGGGTAACGACAGCATCCAAGGTGATGTGAAATTTGCAGACACGCTGGCCTTGATGGGCGCCACCATCACCAAAGGGGACAATTGGATCGAAGCCAGCGGCAACGGGCGGCTGCGCGCCATCGATGTGGATTTGAACCATATCCCGGATGCCGCCATGACCATTGCGGTGGCTGCGCTGTTTGCAGATGGCACGACGACGATCCGGAACATCGCCAGCTGGCGGGTCAAAGAAACCGATCGCTTGGCAGCCATGGCAACCGAGCTTCGCAAGGTGGGGGCGCAGGTCGAGGAAGGCGCGGACTATATCAGCGTCACGCCGCCTGACAGCTTGACACCCAACGCAGTCATCGATACCTATGATGATCATCGGATGGCCATGTGTTTCTCGCTGGTTGCGCTGGGCGGCATACCGGTTGTCATCAATGATCCGAAATGCGTCGGAAAAACCTTCCCGAACTATTTCTCTGTATTGGATAGTGTCAGCCTTCGCTGACCGAAGGCCCCAGAAGGGCCTTTAGGATTGTCTCTTCCTGACCGGGCCTGGCAGATGTCAGACCCGGCTCAGCCGGTCTGGTGGGACATACAGACCGCGTACCGTTTGAATTGAGCAGCAACACCATGCCTGGATATCAATGCAATACCTGTGGCGCCTACCACGCCACGCTCCCGACAAGCTATGGCGCCGTCGCACCCGATGTGTGGCTGGCGCTTCCCGAGGCCGAGCGAGAGGAACGCGCGGTGCTGTCCTCGGACCAATGCATTGTCGATGGACACTACTTCTTCATTCTCGGTCGGCTTGAAATCCCCTTGAATGGCGAAGCCGAACCCTTTTCCTGGCTGGTCTGGGTGTCATTGAGCAAAGCTGACTTTGGCAGGGCCAACGAGCTGTGGGAGACCGCAGGCCGCGAGGTCGAGCCCCCTTATGACGGCTGGCTGTGCACATCCCTGCCCTGCTACCCCAGTACCCTACGGCTGAAGGTCAAGGTGCACACCCGCCCTGTCGGGCACCGACCTTTTGTCGAATTGTTACCCTGCGATCATCCGTTGTATCTGGAACAACGTGATGGCGTTGACCTGACCAGGGTGCAAGCCCTGGCCGAAGCCTTGATGCATGCCGAAGGTGAAATGCCGTAGACCGGCGATGGTGCCCTGGCGATCTCCGTCCACGCTGTGTGGATGACCTCACGGGGCAACGCGTGCACCCACCGCACCAGGCAAGGTCAGGTTGATACGCAGCCCTGGCTGGGCATCGTCCAGCGACAGCTGCCCACCATGACTTTCCACAATGGCACGCACCAGTGTCAACCCAAGACCCGAGCCCGGCATGCTGCGGCTGTCATCCAGCCTGACAAAAGGCTGCAGCACCCGCTCACGATCCGCCTCGGGTATCCCCTCGCCATGATCGCGAACGCTGATATTGTGATGCGCCACGCTGACTTCAACGTCACCAGCGCCATAACGTAGGGCATTGTCGATCAGATTGGCCACGGCCTGGAAAATCAGATCCCGATCCACTGCGGTCCTGCCGGCCAAGGTCTGCAGCAGGATGGCACGCCCCTGCGCCTCGGCAATGGGCTCATAGAGCGAGACAGCATCGCTGACCAACTCTGCCAGATCGGTGTCCTCGAATTGCAAGGCGTAGGCACCCGCCTCCAGGCGACCCAGGCGCAATACGGCCTGAAAGACCTTCAAGATATGATCGATATCACCTTGCAACGACTCCAGCCGATCCCGCATTGGCGTCTCGCCCGCCTCGTCCGCCAATAGCTCCAGCTCGTTCCGCAGGCGGCTGATCGGGTGGCGCAGATCGTGTGCTATGGCACTGGATGTGGTCCTGGCATGTTGCATCAGGCTCTCGACCTGATCCAGCATGCGGTTCAACTGGCGTACCAGCCGTTCGATCTCATCATCGCTTCGAGTTTCGGGAATCCGCTCATTCATGTGCCCATGACGAATCCGCTCAGCGGTGGCGCTGATACGCCCCAGGCGCTGTCGCAAGCCGCTGGTAAAGGCCCAGCCACTCAATAACGACACCACCAGCGCAGAGGCCACCAGCAGCGCATAGTTTTCCCACAAATGGCGCCCCACATGCTCGAACAAGGCCCGCCGCCCCACCAACAGTCGCTGGTCGGCGTACAACAGGAACACCACGGCAACAACCGTATCGCCCGTCAACGGATCAACGAATTGCAAAGAGCTCTCATCCTGCGCCTGCGCCGTGGCGGGCCATGCAGCCAGATTGCCGGCCAGTTTCCTGCCTTTGGCATCCGTCAGCAGATACACCGCCACCGTCTCGTTGGGTGACTCGCCAGTATTGGCTTTGGCACGCGCCGTCACCACTTCGATCAAGGCTTTGTGGCCTTGTTGTTGGTAGATGGTTTCCAGCGCGGTGATCTCTTCACGCAAGGCCGCCTGGAATTCCGCAATCATCGCGTTGCGCGTCTCGCGGTAGCTCACCGACGCAAACAATGTCACACCAAGCAACAAAGTGGTCGGCAGCAGAATCACAAACCGGGTGAAAGGATTGATTCGAATCATGACCTGCCAGGGCGCAAAGGCATTATGGAGACAGCCATCGGATGCAGGAGATGGTGTCAGTGATCGGCCAACGCCAAGCGATAACCTGCGCCGCGTACCGTCTGCAGCAGGCTGGGCAGGCCCGCTTGATCGATCTTGGCGCGCAGCTTGCTGACGTGGACATCGATGACATTGGTGCCTGGGTCGAAATGGTAATCCCACACCGACTCCAGCAGCATGGTGCGGGTCACCACCTGCCCAGCATGGCGCATCAGGTACTCCAACAGCTGATATTCACGCTGTTGCAGCTCGATGACGCGACTCCCCCGCTTGACCACACGCGACAGGCGGTTCAGCTCAAGATCGGCCACCCGCAGCATGTGGCTGTCCGGCTCACCGGCAGGCGTCTGGCGACGGGTGATGGCATCCAGGCGCGCGATCAGCTCGATGGTGGAGAAAGGTTTGACCAGATAGTCATCACTACCAGCGCGTAAACCTTCCACCCGATCATCGATCTCGCCCAGCGCGGACAGGATCAAGACCGGCACGCCGATACCCGAGGCGCGCAGGGTGCGCAACACGGTCAGGCCGTCCACCTTGGGCAGCATGCGATCCAGAATGATGGCGTCGTAGGGCTCGGTCGTGGCCAGAAACAGACCCTCTTTGCCATCCTGCGCACAATCCGCAGCATGGCCTGCCTCGCGCAACGCCTTCAACACGAATTCAGCCGTGTCTGCTTGATCTTCGACCAGTAACAGCCGCATCGACTATTTGGACCCTTTCTGGTCGGCAGGGCTCTCGACGAACAAGGTGGCCATATACCCTTTTTTGGGTGTCGGGCGCTTTTTGTGCTCAGGGAAGTCCGGAAAGGCCAGCTCACGGATCAGGCACTCCTGGTCTTCAATCTGTACCCGATCCCGCCCCACCTTGATATGCCGACGATCAGCGGTGACAGTGATATGGCGGGCCCGCTCCAATGGTGGGCAGGGCGGCATCACAGCCAAGCGCCAGACCTCTTCCTTGCCCGTCCACAACAGCAGATGCTCACTGTCGATCGGTCGCCAGCCATATAGCTGCGCAGCACGGATCTGCGTCCGCTGGACGCCTTCGTCCGGGGCGGGCGGCTGGTCGGCCCAAGTCAGGCCCTGCACACTCATCATCAAGAATATCAGACGTTGTTTTACTTTCATGTACAACCATCTCGTGAACCACAAACAGGCAACAGGCTGCCAAAACCCGAGCATATGGCACAATCCTGCATGATTGTTCCAGCACTCCGATGCTTTATGCAATAGCTGATGCCGCAAGAACCGTCAATCGGGACAGCGCAGCCCAGGCGGATTCCGGACGAAAAAATGGGTGCTGGAACCCCAGACACCCAAAAAATATCGGACCTCGCTCTAGACTCCGACAGACTGAAGCCGCCACACACATAAATAGGCTGACGGCGGAATTCGATAGCTGTGCGGCCCGCTCCTCGGTGTCGCACAGCACCAACCCGGTCGCCCAAGATGGGGTTGATGGTTGGCAGTATGCCGCCGGGCAGATTGCCAAACGGTCAACGCAACATTAACAAATATTAACCATCCACCTCTTGACAGGCTGTCGCACGCACCAAAACCAAGCATCCCGCATCAGCACAACGTCATTTCATATGGCTGTCATCTGAAATCCGTTACCCTTGTATCAGCATCTTCACCACCCATCACGATAAAAATGAGCGAAATCCGCGCCAGCCGGCCTGCCGGCACACCGCTTTGGATCAGTATCGAAGCGGCATTGAATGACGATATCCTGCAAGGCCGACTTCAAGGGCGGCTGCCGAATGAGCAACAGCTGGCCGATCGTTTCCATGTCAACCGCCATACCGTCCGCCAGGCCGTGCAGTCGCTACAGGCCAAAGGCTTGGTGCGGGTCGAGCATGGGCGGGGCACTTTTGTGCAGGAGGACATGATCGACTATCGGCTGGGTCGCTCAAGCCGCTTTTCACACAGCCTGGCCCGTCAACATATGTTGGGCGATGTGGCCATCCAATCTTGCGCAACCGAGTTGGCCAGCGCCGATGTGGCTCACTTGCTTGACTTGCCGGTGGCGTCCCCGGTGCTGCGGGTGGAGTCACTGGATCTGGCCGATGACAAGGTGGTCAGCGTCTGCACACAGTATTTCCCGCTGCCTCGCTTTGAGGGTTTTGCCGACAACTACCGCACCCACACCAGCACAGCTGCGGCCTTTGCCGCCATCGGCATCGACCGTTTCTCCAGGGTATTGAGCCGGATCAGCGCCCGCCTGCCTTCCAGCCGCGTCGCCAAGGCGCTGCAACAGCCCAAGACCCAGCCGGTTCTCTATGTTGAAAGCGTTTACGCGGATGCCGATGGCGTACGCATCGAGTATGGCATCACACGATTCAATGGCCATGCGGTTCAGGTGGTGATTGAGCCGGACTGAGCGACCCTGCCCGACGATGTATATGTGATGGCCCACCCCGCCTGGGCCATCTGCTACCATTTCTATATACATCTGATTTTAAAATGAATTTAAAAGACATCTAGATGTCACAAAGCCGTCATCTTCGATCGATATACTGCCCACCATCCACTACCGATCAAGGATGACCGACATGCGCCTCTTGGCCCGCCTGTGTTCCGCTGCTGTCGCATTACTGGCCGCCGCCAGCCATGCCAACACCACGCTGACTGTATACACCGCATTGGAAGCCGATCAGATCAAGGCTTACCAACAGAAATTCGAAGAAACCTATCCGGACATCAAGCTGAAGTTTGTCCGCGAATCGACTGGCATCATCACCGCCAAGCTGCTGGCCGAAAAAGCCAACCCGCAAGCCGACGTGGTGATGGGTGTGGCAGCCTCATCGTTGCTGGTGTTGGAAAAGGAAGGCATGCTGCAAGGCTATTCGCCCAAAGATCTGGAAAAGCTCAGCAGTGGCTATGTGGATGATAGCCAGCCCCCTGCCTGGGTCGGCATGAATGTCTGGGCCAGTGCCATCTGCTTCAACACCGCTGAGGCAGCCAAGCTGGGCCTGAAAAAGCCGGAGAGCTGGCGGGATCTGCTCAAGCCTGAATACAAGGGCAAAATCGTGATGCCCAACCCGGCATCGAGCGGCACCGGTTATTTTGATGTCACTGCTTGGCTGAAGCTGTTTGGTGAAAAAGAGGGCTGGACCTATATGGACAAGCTGCATGAGAACATCGCGCAGTACACCCATTCTGGCTCCAAGCCATGCAAACAGGCTGCGGCGGGTGAGTTCCCGATCGGCATCTCTTTTGAATACCGGGCAGCCAAGCTGAAGGAAGGCGGCGCGCCGATCGATGTGATCTTCCCCAAGGAAGGGCTGGGGTGGGATGTAGAAGCCACCGCGATCATGAAAGGCAGCCGCAACATCGATGCCGCCAGGAAGTTGGCTGACTGGGCCGCGTCGCGCCCGGCCAATGAGCTATATGAGAAGAACTTTGCTGTGGTCGCCATGCCTGGCGTGGCCAAGCCCAACCCGCACATTCCCGCCAATTATGAACAACTGCTGATCAAGCAGGACCTGCGCTGGTCTGCCGGTCAACGCGACCGCATTCTGGCAGAGTGGGCCAAGCGTTACGACAGCAAATCCGAGCCCAAGAAGTAATTCAGACCTGCCCAGGCAGCATGGGGCCAGGTTCGACAGCCCGCCCCAGCTGTCCGGTCTTCATCATCCGCCGGAATTCGAATCATGTCAGACGCCAGTAGCATGACCACCACACCATCCTTTGTCTTCACCGACCTCGATGCCATCCGTACCTGCCTGATCACCCAGGGCAGCACAGCCTATGGCGGCGAAGCCATCAGCCAACTCGAACATGCCTTGCAGGCGGCCCATGCAGCGGAACAGGCGGATGCATCGCCAGAGGTGATCATCGCCGCCTTGTTGCACGACATCGGCCACCTGGTGGCAGGGCAGCAGGATGACGATCTGGCGAATGGCATCGATGACCATCATGAAGCCATCGGCGCCAATGCATTGAAGGCGTTGTTCGGCCCGGCGGTCTGGCAGCCGATTGCGCTGCATGTGGCCGCTAAGCGCTATCTGTGTGCGACCGAGCCAGGCTATCTGGCCGGGCTGTCATTGGCCTCGCAACAGTCGCTGGCACTGCAAGGCGGGCCGATGGATGACGAGGCGGCAAGCCGATTCCGCCAGCGCCCCCATGCTGAAGCGGCCATCCTGGTGCGCCGGTTCGATGATGAGGCCAAAGTGCCCAACCTGCCCACCCCCACATTGAAGCATTTCCTGGCCCTCGCCAAGCCCTTGTGCGCGGCTGATTCGATGTCATGACCCCATCCAGCCTGTTGCCACCCACCAGCCCTGTACCAAGACGCGATCCGGCACGCCCCCTGAAACATGTCAATGAAATCTGGTGATTCACCCATGAAAAATGATCTACTTGCCTGGATGAAACCTGCCCACAGCCAGGAAGCGGAAACACCACAAGCCCCGTTCCTGGCCATCGATCAGCTTTCCAAACGGTTTGGTGCGCTGACGGTGCTGGCCGGTATCGATCTGGTCGTCCACAAAGGGGAATTCGTCTGCCTGCTGGGCCCGTCCGGTTGCGGCAAGACCACGCTGCTGCGCCAGGTCGCCGGTCTGGATCGCCCCGACAGCGGGCGAATCGTCATGAATGGCCGTGATGTCACCCAGCTGCCACCTGGGCAGCGTGATTACGGAATCGTGTTCCAGTCCTATGCGCTGTTCCCGAATCTGACGGTGGCGGACAACATCGGCTATGGCCTGCAGGGGCCACGGGCCACCCGCCAGCAACGAATCCGCTCGCTGCTGTCACTGATCAATCTGGATGCCATAGCCGACCGCTACCCGGCGCAGCTATCCGGCGGCCAGCAGCAGCGCGTGGCCCTGGCCCGTGCGCTTGCCACTTCCCCCAGCCTGCTGTTGCTGGATGAACCGCTGTCAGCACTCGATGCGCAGGTTCGCCAGCACCTGCGGCAGGAAATCAAGGCCCTGCAACACACCTTGAACATCACCACCATCATGGTGACCCATGATCAGGAAGAAGCGTTGACCATGGCGGATCGTATCGTCGTCATGCATCAAGGCCGTATCGAACAGATCGGCACGCCAGCCGAGATTTATCACCAGCCCGCCACCCGCTTCGTGGCCAGCTTTGTCGGACAGGGGAATTGGCTGCACGCCCGGCCTGTCGGCAACGATCAGTTGCAGCTGGGTGAATTGACCTTGCCCCGCCCAGCGGTGCTGCCACCAATCAACGCGCAAGGGCAGATCGAGCTGTTCTGCCGCCCTGAGCATATCGTGCTGCACCCGAATTGGCCTGCCGCCGGCGTCGCGACCGCCCTTGCCGACATCCAGCGCATCGAGCTGCTGGGGCCGATCTACCGCCTGCACCTGCACGTACCGGCCTGGGGCCAACAGACGGTGCTGGCCGATATCGGGCACCAGACCTTTTTCACGCAGGCAATCGCCCGCCAGCAACGCGTCACCATCTCGCTGCCGGATGCCAGCCAACTGCTGTTCGAAAGCGAGCCACGGCCATGACCACCACGCTTTCACTGCCCGCCCCCCACAAGGCGCCGCGCTGGGATGGCGCCATGCTGGCCGCCCAAGGCACCAGCTGGCTGTGGGTCGGCTTGCTGGCGGTGGCAATCGGTCTGCCATTGGCCGCTATCCTCGGGCAGGCGTTCTTACCGCAGGATCAAGTCAGCCTGGCCGTATTCCAGTCGTTGTTCGAGCAACCTGGATTCGCCCAGGCCGCCCGCCAGAGCTTGATTGCAGCCACGGCCACCACGCTGGTGGTGATCCCGATCGCATTCGCCTTTGCAGCCTGTCTGCAGCGGGTGGCACTGCCCGGCAAAGCAGGCTTCCGCCTGGTCATGTTGCTGCCATTGCTGGCGCCATCGCTGCTGCCGGGCATCGCGCTGGTCTATCTGTTTGGTCATCAAGGCCTGCTGAAGAGCTGGTTGCCTGATGGCCAGGTCTACGGCCTGCCCGGCATCGTGCTGGGAGAGGTGTTCTACACCCTGCCCCATGCGCTGATGGTGCTGATGACCACGCTGGCCATCGGTGATCGGCGCCTGTACGAAGCGGCCACCACCCTCGGCGCGGGGCCGATCCGGCGCTTTCTGACCATCACCTTGCCCAGCGCCCGCTATGGCCTGATCTCGGCCAGCCTGCTGGTGTTCACGCTGGCCATCACCGATTTTGGCGTGCCCAAGGTAATTGGCGGGCAGTATGCGGTGCTGTCGGTCGATATCTACAAGCAGGTGGTTGGGCAACAGAATTTCCCACGTGGTGCAGCCATCGGCTTGTTGCTGTTGCTACCTGCCCTGCTGTCGTTTGTGATCGATCGGCTGGTGGCTCGCCGCCAACAGCTTGCCCTGGCCAATCGGGCCGAGCCGTTGCAAGCGATCCGCCATCCTGCACTGGTGGCCTTGGCCACGGGCTTTTGCCTGCTGGTCAGCCTGGCACTGTGCAGCATGCTGGGCACTGCCATTGGGGCGGCATTCATCAAGAGCTGGCCGTATCAGCTGACCCCGACCCTGGCGCATTTCGACTTCGACAATGTGGATGGCGAGGGCTGGCTGGCCTTCACCCAAAGCCTGACGCTGGCTGGCGTGGCCGCCGTGGTGGGCACCATGGTGGTCCTGATCGGCGCTTGGCTCACCGAGCGCCTGCCATTACCCCGCTTTGCCCGCCAGAGCATCCAGGCCCTGGCCATGTTGCCGATGGCGGTACCGGGCCTGGTGTTGGGGCTGGGGTACATCTTTTTCTTCAACGCCCCTGGCAACCCCCTGCATGGCCTGTATGGCACGCTGCCCTTGCTGGTGATCTGTACCATCGCCCATTTCTATACCACCGCCCACCTCACTGCTGTCACCAGCCTGAAGCAGCTGAATGGTGAGCTGGAAGCCGTGGCGGCATCGCTTGGCGTCAGCTGCTGGCGGACATTGTGGCGGGTCACACTACCAGCCTCTTTGCCCGCGTTGCTGGACATGGCCCGCTACTTCTTTGTATCCGCCATGACCACGGTGTCCGCCGTCGTGCTGCTGTATACCCCTGAGCACCCGCTGGCGGCCATTGCCGTGGTGCAGATGGATGACGCTGGCGATACCGCTGCCGCTGCCGCCATGGCGACCTTGATCGTGGCAGCCAACCTACTGGCCTGCCTGGTGTTCAACCTGCTGACACGCGGCGTTGCCCGCCGCTCGATGCGCTGGCGGCAGGCTGGCTGATCGATACCCATTGTTTACACAGGCCGGGCCTTGCCCGGTTTTTTTGAAAACCAAAACACATCTAGATGACTGGACGCATGATGAGAGAACCGATTCTGCTGACCCCCGGCCCGCTGACGACGAGCCTGACCACCAAAACAGCCATGCTGCATGATTGGGGATCATGGGATACCAGCTTCAACCAGCTCACCGCTTCGGTCTGCCACGATCTGCTGGCCATTGTGCATGGCGAAGCCAGCCATGTCTGCGTCCCCCTGCAGGGCTCGGGCACGTTTGCGGTCGAAGCGGCCATCGGCAATCTGGTGCCGCGCACCGGCAAGCTGCTGGTCTTGGTCAATGGCGCATATGGCAAACGCATGGCTCAAGCTGCAGAGGTGATTGGCCGCCAGGTGTGCGTGCTGGAGACAGCGGACGACACCCCCCCCAGCCCTGCCGATGTTGCCGGGAGGCTCGCTGCCGACCCGGCCATCACCCATGTCGGGCTGATCCATTGTGAAACCAGCACCGGCCTGCTGAACCCCTTGACCGAGATCGCCGAGGTGGTCGCCCAGGCTGGCAGACAGCTGATCGTCGATGCCATGTCCTCCTTCGGTGCACTGCCGATCGACCTGCGTAGCTTGTCCATCCAGGCGATCATCGCCTCCAGCAACAAATGCCTGGAAGGCGTGCCCGGCATGGGGTTCGTAATCGCCAACCGGGCGGCCTTGCTGGCCAGCAAGGGGCAGTCGCATTCGCTGGCGATGGATCTGTGTGATCAATATGAATACATGCAACGGACCGGCCAATGGCGCTACACCCCACCGACCCATGTGGTGGCGGCGCTGCGTGCCGCGTTGGATCAATACCTGCAGGCAGGCGGCCAGGCCGCGCGCCTGGCACGTTACCAGCACAATGCCGACTGCCTGCGCAATGGCCTGCGCAAGCTGGGCTTGCGCCCATTTCTGCCAGAGGCCGCCCAGGCGCCGATCATTTTGACCTTTCACGCCCCTGCACACCCAGGCTACCAATTCCGCCCATTCTATGAAGCCGTGCGTGCGCAAGGCTTCATTCTCTACCCTGGGAAGCTGACCCAGATCGAAACCTTCCGTGTCGGCTGCATCGGCGCCATCGACCAGGCGGAGATCGAACAGGCGGTGGCCGCCATCGGCCGCATTTTGCAACAGTTGGGCTGGATCAATCAGGAGACCACAGCATGAGCACACGTTATCAACAATTGGAAGCAGTGATTTTCGACTGGGCAGGAACCGTCGTGGATTTCGGCTCATTCGCGCCCACGCGCGTCTTGTTGGATGTCTTCGCCAGCGTCGGCGTGCCAGTCACCCTGGAGGAAGCACGGGTTCCGATGGGGCTGGCCAAGTGGGATCACATCCAGGCATTGGGCCAGCTGCCGACGGTTGCTGAACGCTGGCAGCAGCAGATGGGCCGCCCCATGACCGATGCCGATGTCGATCGGCTCTACCACCAATTCCTGCCGTTGCAGGTCAAGCAGGTCGGGGACTACTCCCAGCTGATCCCCGGTGCATTGGAAACCATCCAGACCTTGCGGCGTGAGGGCCTGAAGATCGGCAGTTGCTCGGGTTACCCACGTGTGGTGATGGATGCGCTGCTGCCCATTGCCGCCGCTCGTGGTTACCAGCCCGACCATACCGTCGCCACCGACGACCTGCCCGCCGGTGGCCGGCCTGGGCCATGGATGGCACTGGCGAACGTACTGGCGCTGGGCATCGGTGACGTCCGACACTGCGTGAAGGTGGATGACACCGTCCCCGGCATTGAAGAGGGGCTACGCGCCGGCATGTGGACAGTCGGGCTCGCGGCCAGCGGCAATGCGGTCGGGCTCACTGCCGAGGCATGGTTTGCGCTGACCCCGGCACAGCAGGCCGAGCGACGTGCCCCAGCAGTGGCGCAGTTGAAACAGGCGGGCGCTCATTTTGTGATCGACACACTGAATGACCTGCCCGAGGTGCTGGACTGGATCGACCAGCAGCTGCGCAAAGGTGCTGTCGTCACGGGCGCGTAGCCCACGCTGAATCAGGCGCTGGGGCAAGACCTGCATTGCACACGCCGCATGGCGCGCCATGCGGGCGGGGGCCGTACAGATTGCCCCAGAGTCGGCGCGGCCCAGCAGGGGCCTGCTTTGCCGGGCGCGTTGGCAGCCCATCCAGAGCCCCCACGATAGGAACCGTTTTTCACGAGGCACCCCCATGCAACGACCCTTCTGGCTCGCTGAGGCCCTGGCCATCCACCCCGGTGAAGCATGCCCGCCCCTACAAGGCGAATCCCACACCGACCTCTGCATCGTCGGTGGCGGCTTCACCGGGTTGTGGACGGCCATCCTGACCAAACAGGCCCGGCCTGATCTGCGTATCGTCATCATCGAACAGGACATCTGCGGTGGCGGAGCATCGGGCCGTAACGGCGGCTGCCTGCTGACCTGGTCCACCAAATACCCTTCACTGGCCGATCATGTCGGTGCCGCCGAGGCACGCAGGCTGATCTCGGCCTCTGAACAAGCAGTGTTCGACATCGCGCAATTCTGTGCCAGGCACCAGATCGATGCGGAGTTACGGCTGGGCGGGGCTATCTATGCCGCGAGCAACCCTGCGCAGACCGGTCGGCTGGACGAGGTGATGGCCAGCCTGAGTCGGCTGGATCTCAGTCATTGGCAGGCGCTGGATGACGCCCGCTGCCACCAGCTGACCGGCAGCACCCGCCTGCACCAGGGCTGGTATAGCGCCGCCGCCGGCAGCGTCCAACCGGCCAAGCTGGTGCGCGGGCTGCGGCGGGTTGCGCTGGCGATGGGCATCCGTATCCACGAGCACACACCGCTGAGGCGCTTGCATCGTGGCGACCCGATCCGGCTCGAAATCGGGCAGGGACAGATCACTGCACGGCAGGTGGTGCTGGCCGTCAACGCCCACCTGCCGAACCTGGTTCCCGGCTTGGCCCGCAGCATGGTGCTGGTGTCCTCCGACATGATCATCACCGAACCAGTACCAGATCTGATCACCAAGCTAGGCCTGCAGCATGGCCAGTCAGTCTGTGACCTGCGCACCTTTGTCCATTACTGGCGCAGCACGGCGGATGGTCGATTGATGCTGGGCAAAGGGGGCAATCGCATCGCATTTGGCAACCGCTATCTGGCTGCATTCGATCAACCCAGCCAATATCAACACCCGCTGCGCCAGCGCCTGCACCACTTTTTCCCTGAGCTGGCCCACACCACGGTGGCCGCCAGCTGGACAGGCGCGTCGGATCGCTCGGTCAGCGGCTTTCCCTTCTTCGGGCACCTGCCGGATCAGCCGAATGTGCTATATGGCGCTGGTTACTCGGGCAATGGCGTAGTGCAGAGCTATCTGGGCGGCACCCTGCTCAGCGCACGACTGCTAGGGCTGGACAATGCCTGGACACGCTCACCGCTGTTCGGGGGGCCGATTCGCCAGTATCCACCCGAGCCGATCCGCTGGGCTGGCGCCATGCTGATTCGCCAAGCCATCCGCCGTAAGGAGCGGGCAGAGGACAGGCAGCACCCGGTGGCATGGCTGGATGAACGCCTCTCTCGGCTGGCAGCCAGCGCGGGCAAGTCGGGCTGAACAGGCTCCCGCTGCCAGTAGCAATGATGTAGATGGCAAGCCGCGCTGATGGGTGCGGCACGCCCCCCAAGACCATCCTTGAAGGATGCAATGATCGGTGGGATCGGCATCCCTTGATTGGGGTCAAATCTGCATTTCAAATTTTTCTAGACGACCGGTCTAATTTTACGTATAGTGCCTCCCATCGCCACTTGCTGCAAGCCGGCGCAGATGCAATCGACTTGCCAGGGCCTATCACTTTCCGGTGTTGTCTGGGGTGCTGATCAGCATCGACATGAGCTACCACGCCATGTCAAACCACTCTAGACGACCGGTCTAATCAGGGAGTTGTATGATGCAGAATTTTGTGTTTCACAATCCGACCAAAGTTGTGTTTGGCCAAGACACCATTCAACAACTCGACCAGCTGATCCCAACCAATGCCCGGGTGCTGGTGCTGCTGGGCGGCCAAAGCGCCAAGACCAATGGCACGCTCGATCTGGTGCGCCAGGCGTTGGGCAACCGTCAGGTCAGTGAGTTCAATGGCATCGAGCCCAACCCGACCTATGAGACGTTGATGGAGGCTGTTGCGCAGGTCAAACGTGAGCAGATCGACTATCTGCTGGCCGTGGGCGGTGGCTCGGTGATCGATGGCACCAAATTCGTGGCAGCAGCAGCGGTGTTCGATGGTGATCCATGGGACATCCTCACCAGCTGGGGCAAAGCAGTCACCCGCGCCCTGCCGCTGGGGGTCGTGCTGACCCTGCCCGCCACGGGCTCGGAAACCAACTGCAACGCCGTGGTTACCCGTCGCGCCACGCATAGCAAGCGGCCCTTCAACAGCCCGCATGTCTATGCCCAATTCGCCGTTCTGGACCCGACCCGGACATACACCCTGCCCAAACGGCAGATCGCCAATGGCCTGGCCGATGCCTTTGTCCATATCATCGAGCAGTATCTGACCTATCCCGTGCAGGCCATGGCGCAGGACCGCTTCGCGGAAGGCCTGTTGCAGACCTTGATCGAGCTGGCACCAGGCGCACTGGCTGACCAGCCGGATTATCAACAGCGGGCCAATCTGATGTGGACGGCATCGCTGGCGCTGAATGGCCTGTTGGCCACCGGTGTCCCGCAGGACTGGGCGACCCATATGATCGGCCATGAGCTGACCGCACGCTATGGCATCGACCACGCCCGCACCTTGGCCATGGTGCTGCCCGCGCTGATGCAAGTGCAGCGCCATACCAAGCACGCCAAGCTGCTGCAGTATGCAGAGCGGGTCTGGCACATCACCACGGGTGACGATGCCGAGCGCATTGACGAAGCCATTGCCCGTACTCGCCAGTTCTTCGAATCATTGGGCATTGGCACTACGCTGCGGGACTATGACCTCGATGAGCGGGCCATCGACGAAGTCGTCGCCCAATTGATCCAGCACGGCATGGTGGCGCTGGGCGAACATCAGGACATCACACCCGACGTCAGCCGTCGCATTCTGAGCCTGGCGCTAGGCGCCGCAAACCAGGCTGCATGAGCTGACCCACAGGACAAACAGCGCCGATGGCAGGGTATGCCCACCCATCGGCCCACACCGACTCATTTGACAGGAACACCCGAATCATGACTGCCCTCGTAAACTACCAGATCGTATTGAACCGTCGCCCCGTGGGTGAGCCCACACCAGAAGATTTCCGCATGGTCGAACAGCCGATGCCCACCCCTGGGCCGGATGAAGTCCTGCTCAAAGTGCTGTACCTGTCGATCGACCCTTATATGCGTGGCCGCATGAGTGATGCAGAGTCGTATGCCACACCGGTTCCGCTGAATGGCGTGATGGTCGGCGGCACCGTAGCGCGGGTAGAGGTTTCCAATCACCCGAATTTCCAGGCAGGCGACCTGGTGCTGTCGATGAGCGGCTGGCAAAGCTACGCCGTTGCCCACGGCAGCCACCTGACCAAGCTCGGCAATACCCTGCCCCGCCCATCCTACGCGCTGGGCCTGCTGGGCATGCCCGGCATCACCGCCTATATGGGCTTGCTGGATATCGGCCAGCCCAAGGCTGGTGAGACAGTGGTCGTGGCTTCCGCCAGCGGCGCGGTGGGCTCCATGGTTGGCCAGATCGCCAAGCTGCAAGGCTGCCGCGTGGTAGGCATCGCGGGTGGCGACAAAAAGTGCCGCTATGTCACTGAAGAGCTGGGTTTCGATGTCTGCCTGGATCATCGCGCACCTGACTTTGCACAACAGCTGGCCCAAGCCTGCCCGGACGGGATCGATGTGTACTTCGAGAACGTCGGCGGGGCCGTATTCGATGCAGTGATGCCCCTGCTCAACCCCAAAGCGCGGATTCCAGTCTGCGGCCTGATCTCTCAATACAATGCCACCTCGCTGCCAGGCGGCCCGGACCGCCTGAGCCTGCTGGCCAGGACCATCCTGGTCAAACGCATCAGAATGCAAGGCTTCATCGTGTTCGATGATTACTGGCATCGCTATGGTGAATTCTTCCAACAGATGAGCCAATGGGTTGCCGAAGGCAAGGTCAAGTTGCTGGAAGACTGCGTGGAGGGCCTGGAGAACGCGCCACAAGCGCTGATCGGCCTGCTGAGAGGCGACAACTTCGGTAAGGTGGTGGTACAAGTCGCACGCGACCTGTAACCGATGACGACAAGGCTGGCGGCCCACAGGCCACCAGCCGTTTTCACTTAGGCAACACCTGCCAGCCAGGAAAGGTATCCAACTCGAAGCTGTTTGTGTAGAACAGCCCCAGATCGGCCTCTGGCGAGGGCAAGCCAGAATCCACCTCGATACGCTCGACCCGTCGCCCTGCCAACAACGAATTCGGCTTCCAACCCACAACCCAGCCGGTAGATGCCGCCCGACCCAACACCACGCCCACCTGTGGGCTGCGATCCAGCACCGCCCAGCGGGCTGCCGCTGCCGCCATCAACTGCTCCTGCAACGCGTCCGTCAGCTGATGCTGGAAGGGCGACTGCGCCAACCAGCGTCCCACCCATAGATAGAAATGCCACCCCATGCTCAGGTGCTGCTCGGCAGCCCAGGCCATGAATCCGTCAAAGATCTGCTCACCAGCCGGGTCGGCCATGTCCAGCAGATCCGGGCATACATCGAACAGCGTATGCCAATAGTTGCGCAGGCTCATGTCCACCCGCACGAAAGCACGACTGTCGCGGGGGAGCCGTTGCCGCGCCGTCGGGTCGATCAGTTGATCCAACAGCTCACGATCGCGGATCATCCGATCCGGCAAGGCGGTCAGGGAAGGGAAGCGCATGTCGGCACCTCGGCATAGATTTCACGTAGTTTCAACAGGTCTTCCAGCACGCTGTCGTAGTGGATGTTCTCATCCCGCTCATAGGTAAGCGTGGCCCCCGGCTTGTCCATCAGGTCGCGGTATGCCCGCAGACCGGCCAGCGTATCGGCAGCCATCAGGCCATCATGCGAATCCACAGTCACCCGGTCATCGGCAAAGGCCGTGTTGTAACTGGACACATGGAAGTGCCGAGCCTGTTTCATGACCTCGCGCCAGGCATGCAGCGAAGGCCCGCCATTGCGCCACGCACAGACGGCGTTGGACAGATCGAACAAGGTGCCGCAGCCGGTGTCGGCCATCAGCCGCTCGAAAAACATGGGCGCATCGTCGCTGCCATCCACAATCGACGGGTAGTTCTCGACATGCATCTGACACCCCAGTAGCGCCTGCCACTTCAGAATCCGCTCCCGCACCCGCTCGAAATCAGCCTGATAGTCGATCTCGCCCAGGTGGAACAAAGCCCGCCCCTGGTGGGTGAAATAGGCGATATGGTCGGACACATACAAGGGCTGCAAAGTGTCGATGAACGGCTTGAGCTGGGCGGCGAAGGTATCGAGCGTGGCATCGTCCACCTCGATGAAGCGCGAGAACATGATGTGAAACCCCACCGGCACATCAAAGGCGGCGGCCATCTCTGCCACCGGAACGTGCAGGAAGTTGTCGATCAACAACTCGACATAGTCGATGGCCCCCTCCCTTGCCAATTGCTGCACCATGGGGGTGGTTTCACCCAACGTAAAATTGAAGCCGATCTGCATGATATTTGAACACCCAAGTGTGGAAAGACTGTCGGAACCCCATCAGCCACCCCGGCATGTGGCCAGCATGCCAGGGCACTACCTTACATCTTGCTTACTGCTTGGTGCGGCACAAGCTGGCGCAACGGGCGCCGACGCGACCCAATACAGTGATTTCCTGCTTACGGACGATGACGATCTTCATGGTGTGCTCCTTGTTATCAGATTGAGAAAACAACACAAACAGCGGATACAGCGACCAACTGGTCATATCTATCGGGCGGCATGCTCCTTTCTCTTTGATGATTCAACAGCTTGAGTCGCAACAGACTGATCGATGAATCGCTGATCAGTCAGGCTTTCCAGAAAGGCCACCAGATCCGCCACCTCCTCATCGGTAATCTGGAACCCTTGAATGAACTGGCTGCGCAACGGGTTGGGCCCCGCCCCAGACTGCCCTGCCCGTCCCTTTTGTGCGTAATGCAGACGGACCACCGCCTGTAGCGTCGGCAACGAGCCGTCGTGCATATAAGGCGCAGTCAGGGCGATATTGCGCAGGCCCGGCGTGCGGAATTTGCCTTCGTCAGCCGCTTTCTGGGTGAACTCGCGCAGGCCGCTGGCCCCAGGTGGGTAGGCCCCCTGGCCGTCTTCGTTATACAAACCCGTGTTGTGAAACCCACGCTCGCCCAACGGCTGCATACGATGGATCTGGTTATCGGTGAAATTGATACCGCCATGGCAGTGATAACACTCCAACCGCTCGCCAAAAAACAATTGCTCACCCCGCTTGGCAGAGGGCGATATCGCATCCCGTTGCCCGCCATAGCGATAACGATCGTAAGGTGAGTCAAATGACAGCAGGCTGCGCTCGAAGCTGGCGATGGCGCGAGTGAGGGTCTTGAGTGAGATCTCCCCTTTCTGCGCCGGAAAAGCCTGCTTGAACAGTCTTGGATAGTCCGGATCGGCACGCAGCCGCTCGAACAGCAGCTGCTCCTTCCCGGCCATGCCCATCTCGATCGGGTGCTCACCGAACAAGGGGTTCAGGATCTGCTGTTCCAGCGAGGTGATGTTCGGATTGGCCCAGGTCAGCGTGGGCAGGTATGCGACATTCACCAGGGCCATCGCATTGCGCTTGCCCAGCTCGCCGGTGCTGCCTTTGGCCAACGACAGGCCATCGCTGAAAGACTTGTCCGGCAGGTGGCAACCCGCGCAGGCTTGTGTCTGATTGGCTGACAGGCGCTTGTCGTAGAACAACGCCCGCCCCAATGCCACTTTGGCAGGCGTCATCGGGTTGTCCTTGGGCACCAGCGGAGTGGGCGCCCAGGCCGGAATCGGCCAGTCATAACGCGTGCCCGCCACCGCAGCCAGCGCCATGCCCAGCCCCATGATCACGACCGGCCAGCGCTTCATCTGGGCCACACCTTGAATACCATCTGGCCAGCCGTACCCCGCAGGCCCAGCGCCGACAGGACGCCCTCGCAGTCCGGGTCATCCACAGCAGCCATGCAGCCTGGCGCGGTATGGGGTGCCTGGGTTTGCAAGCGGGTCTGCGCCAGCAGGGCAGACAGGTCGATCTGCACTTGATCCAGACGCGGGTCGAATCGTGCCAGCTTGACCGACACCCGGTTCGGCTGCAGGCAGTGTGTTGGTGGGGTGGTGGTGCTGTCCGACTGGCACCCCGTGCTGCCGATGTGGATGGGGAATCCATCTGCCTGTCCGGTTTTGTTCACATCCAGCTCCAGCTTGATGAAGCGGTACCCTGCCTGCCAGCTCCAGAACATCGCGGTCTGATTGAAAGGCGATGGCGCCAGGGTGGCATCCTGATGATTGATGCGGGCGGGCAGGCCGACTGTGAATTGCAGCCCCCTGTACCGCCCGGCGGGCACACGCCCCACGACGGCCCGATGCTGGGGCACAGTGCCATTGGCACAGTTGCCGGTGGCGTCTTCAAAATCCAGCATGGCGGCAGAGTCGGCCTGCCAGACTCCATCCGCCACCAGCTGCACCGGCACGGCCTTCCCTTTGTTATCGATCAAGGCCATATCGGACACGAACATGCGCAGATCGGCCAGGGTGATGACGGACTGATCCAGGCCCTGCCCCTCGACAGGGGCACCACAACTGGCGGGTTGACCTGCCAGTGTCGGCAGGAAACGGATGTTGACTGTCTGCAAGGCGGGGGCCGCCCCGCTGCACATGCCCCACCCCAAACCCCACCCCATCAATAGCCATCTGGCCATGTGCATCTGGTTCACCTTGTCCCTCCTGATTCAGAAACGATAACCCGCTGACAGCTTCCAGGCCCGCCCCGCCTCGACCGCGCGGGCGCTGGGGTTGTCGGTCTCATACACCACATAGCGCTTGTCACCCAGATTGGTAACACCCAGCGACAGGCTGGTGCCTGGCAGAGCCCCAGGCTGCCATTGCAGCCAGGCATCGTGCGTGCTGTACCCTGCTGTTCGACGCGCCACGGTGCTGTCGTAAGACTGTGCCGCCACCATGCGCGTGCGCCAATGCCCTTGCCAGTCGCCTTGTTGCCAGCCCAGGTTGGCGATCAGCTTGTCCGGCGGGGCGTACAGCTGCGCACCGGTGTTGGGGTTTTTCACCCGCAACCGCCCATATGCCACATCGATCTGCCACGGCGCATAACGCCAGGAGGCCTCCAGCTCGACCCCTTGCCGCTTGGCACGCGATTGGTTCTGGTACTGGAAGATCAGCCCTTCGCCATCAAACGGAAAGGCGCGATCATAGAACCCGACGATTTCGCTACTGATCAGATCCTGAGTGCGAGACTGGAACCAATTGGCCCGCAACAGCAGCCGATCACCGGTCGTCAGCCAATTACGCCCCCAATAATTGGCCCCCCATTCCATGCTGCGATCGGTTTCCGGCTTCAGATCGGGGTTGGCGGCGAAATTGAACAAGCAGTTATTGCAGCGCAGATGCTGATAGGTCTCGCTCAAAGTCGGGGCGCGATAGGCCTCGCCCACACTGGCCCACAGCCGCCAAGCCGGGCTGAGTTGCGCACCCAGCGTCAGCTTGGGCGACCAGTGATGATGGCTGACCGCCGCCTGCTGACCGCCCTGCACCTCAGTCTGATAGCGGTCATAGCGCACGCTGGGGGTCAGCGACCAGGTCGGGTCAAGCTGCCACTCGTCTTGCCAGAACAGCCCTGTCACTGTCTGCCGCCCTTTGGGCATCACTGGATTGGCCTGCCCGGCAAAGCTGGCCCGTTGCTGTTCACGATGGCCATCCACCCCCAGGCTGACCCGGTGACCGCCCCATAGCCAGACCTGCTGCACGCCCCCCCCTTGGGTCTGGACACGGCTGTCCGACGCTGGCAGGAACTGGTCTGGATTGGGTTCCGCCGCCTGCTCCAGGTAGGTTTGATACCACTGTGCCGACAAACCCGCCCCGCCCGCCAGCTGTTGCTGCAAACCGATACGGGTCTGCACCTGATCCACCTGCTGCCGCTGCACCGGCGCACCGGCATCCAGCGCGGTATCCACCTGCGGGTTGTTGGTGCGGGTTGCCCGCTCGTGATAGCGACGATGATTCAGCGAGATATGCCAGTCCGGCAGCAGCTGATAACCGATCTTCAGCAGGCTTTGCTGCGAGCGGTTGTCATTGGGTGCAAGACGCGTCCCCCCACCCTGACGGATATCCGAGCCATCCCGCCCACTGAACGCAGCCAGCACATCCCATTGCGCATGGCGTCCATAGCCTCTGACCTGTAGCTGTCGCCCACTGTCTGCCTGATCGCGCGCCAACCTTGCTTCGGCTCCCAATGCCTTGCCCGATGGCAGCAAGCTGGCCGCACTGGCCGTGCCAAGCGAAATCACCCCGCCTAACCCACCACTGCCGTATAGCGATGAACTGTTCCCCCGCAGCACTTCCGCCTGATCGAGCAACCAGGGGTCGATATAAGCCGGCGTGGTCAGATCCGACGCCGCCGTCATGCGCACACCATCCACCAGCAACGTCACCTCCCGGCCACTGAACCCGCGCAGGCTGGGCGTGCGCCCTGCCACCCGTGGCCCCCCGCCAAACGTGACATTCGGGACATCCTGCAGCGCATCCCCAATCGACTGCGCCTGCCGTGCCAACAGGTCATCGGCGTCAAAGCGGCTCAAGGCCGCAGCGGTGTTGTTGAGCGGCACGCGGGTGCGGGTCGCAGTCACCACGATCGATTCCCCCGCATCGGCGGCCCACCCCACTGGGGCCATCACCAGCATGGCCAGCACCAAGGGACGCAGGGAAAAGACAGGACGTACATGGCAGCAAGCTGCCGGTGGATTCAAAACAGATTTCATGATCAAACAACCAGTAAAACGGCCCAAGCCAGATAGCAGGCGCACAGGAAGGGGTTGCAATCAGCCCCGGCAACGGCACCACGCCATTCCGTCAACCGACCGCACACCGGCCCCGCGCCGGCAATAGCCCAGACACGACAGCCCATACGCGGGCTGCTGACCACCCGCCCGGCAGTTGTCTGCAGATCGCGGGGCAACCGTGACCTGGCAGCGGCCAGCATCCGGTCGCCGGAGCACGAGCCTATTGAACAACCACGCAGGAGCCGTCAGCACGCCCGCTCAGGCGCAACAACCACACAAGGAAACCAACAGGCGCACCCAAGCAAGGCACGCACCACCTATTTCAATGGAGGGAACAAAGATTCAAATCAATGACAGGAAGGCAGGCGGCGCCCGGGGTTGGCTGACAACCCAGGCTGACAAGGTGGCCGGTGCGGCCAAAAACAGGAAAGGTGTGATCGTTTGCGATGTCATCGCCTGCACCAACACCATGTCGGCAGCAGGCAACGCGGGCTGATCCGTGTGAAACTGACAGAAGGGACAATGCTTGACATGGTGATCCAAGCCCTGCGGCACATCAGGTTGATCGACCACCACCCCATCAGCACCCAACCATTTCATGCCTGTAGCCGTGCAGATCTCTACCCACCCAGTCTGGGCTGGCGAAGGCTGCATAGCCTGTGACAGGCTCGGCAACAATGCCCCCAGCAGGAAAGCCATCAGGGCGATCCAGCATGTGGCAAGCTGCGGAGGGCGACGATTGAGCATCATGTTTTCATGATACCGCGAGCCACATCATTTAAAAAGCCCCAGGATTTGATCATTCTCAAATCATGCACATTAAATATGCATTGTGGCATGACATAAAATCAATCAAGCAGATATGACAAGGCATTTGATCAGACCAGCCGCAAACCATTACCTGACGGACAGGGCCTGAAAAAGACATTTATGGAATCATTCATGCGCAATATTGAACATTATTGCTGCATATTCAATGCTGATATTCTCCAGTTTTGAACATTGTTATTTGCAGCCACATTCAAACAGAATAGAACACAGGCGCATTCGATGAGCCAGGCGCCCCCGCCAGCCACTCATCTCCCCCTCCCTTGCCGCCAGGCGTCATCAGCTTGACATATGAAGCTGTTTGAATAACGCCCCGTTGGGTCAGCACAGGGTAAACCCGTTGACTGTACATATAAACAGCCTTAACATAACGCCAAGACGCCGGGCCACATCCCACCCCAACCGACGCACCGCACCAGCCGTGGGCTCTGGCCACATCAACCGTGCAGACCCCGCTGCCACTTCACCGTACGTCAGGAGACCGTATGACCGCGATCGTTCCTTTCGCCAATGAAACCGACAGCTTACAGATCGGGGAATTGATCATCGAAAATCGCAAAGATCGGCTGGAATGCTATGGCAGTGTGATCATCACCCGGGACCAAATCGGCCTGGAGCTGGCACGGGCGTTGAAACGCCAACTGGATGCCACCATCCAGGCGCTGGAGGCTGAGCCGCTCCCTACACAGGTCATGACCGGTGCACGGGAGCGCGCATTACAGCCCCATCCCTGACTCAACCAGACCGGACCACCCGTGTTGCACCGGCTGCTGGCCTGTTTTCTCGGAGCTTCGCCCGGGGCAGGCCCGCACGCCCCCATGGTGGATTCGTGCGCAATGCCTCACGGCCTGCCCGGGTCAGGTTTGACAGCAGTCCATCATCGCTGCTCAATGCCTCGGCATCCCCACGGCGGATACCGTCGATCTCGCAGTCGGCTTGGCTGACGACTTGTCGCCAGAGAGATGCTGATGCAGAAAATGCTCGCGCAATTTGCGACGCAGAATCTTGCCGCTCGCGCTGCGAGGCCAGGTTTTCATATCGGCCAGCTGATTGATGATCACCACATGGCTGGGTTGCTTGAACCTCGCCAGGTGGGTGATCAGGTACTGCCGGATATCGGCCTCCATCCAGGTGGCGCCAGGCTGCAGCTCAACGTAGACGCAGATCTCCTGCCCGAGTATCGGGTCTGGCACCCCCAGCGCCACACAAGTCACCACCTGCTCGCAGGCGTGCAGAACATTTTCGATCTCAGCCGGATAGAAATGCTCGCCGCCACGCTCGATCAGATCGTCCAGCCGCATCGCGAAATAGAAATGACCGTCGCTGTTGCGGCAGCCATAGTCGCCAGTGTGCAGCCAGCCATCCCGGAATCGTTGCTCGGTAAGGGCGGGCTCATGGTGATAATGACTGGCCACATTGTCACCCCGCACCAGAATCTGCCCGGTCTGCCCATCCGGCAGCTCGTTCCCCTCCTCATCCACAACCCGCATTTCGCAGCCTGGCAAGGGCACCCCCATCGAGCCCGACTGCCGCAGGCCCGCCGGGTAGCGATTGATGCAGGCAAATGCGCAGGTTTCCGCCAACCCATAGGCTTGATAGACCGGCACCTGATACTCCGTCTCGAATTTCAGGCGGACGTCGTCGGGCAGCGCCTGGCCGGTGCTGATGATGCCCTTCAGGCTACGATCAAATCTTGGCAGGCGGAACGACTGTAACGCGGACAACATGGCCGGCTGCACGCTGGTCCAGTGCACTTGATAGACATCGATCATCTTCCAGAACGATGTCAACGCAGATTTGCTGTCCAAGACCACGGTACTGCCACCTGCAACCATCGGGGCCAACAGATTGGCCACCTGCGCATTGCCATGAAACAGCGGCAGCATACACAGCGTCCGGGACTGCCCGGTCAAGCCAAACCAGTTGACCAGGGCGCTGGCCGTCTGCAATAGATTGTGATGCGTCAACACCACCCCACGCGGGTAGCCCCCGCTGCCCGAAGTGTATTGCAGCACCGCACCGTCACCCTCTCGGGCCTTGGCTGTCGTCGGCAAGGTGGCCTCCCGCTGCTCGCGCAGCGCCTCGATCCCAAAGCCGGACACCACCCCGGCCAGCAGCATCTGCACATTGGGCAGCTGTTGTTGCAGTTGGGTATGCAGATAGACCAGCTGCCGGTCGAACAAGGTCAATCTGGGCTCGGCATGCGTGATCAAGTCAGCGATTTCACGTGGTGCCAGCGTCGGATTGATCGGCACCACTGCCACCCCCAGCAGCTGCGCCGCCAGAAAGCATGCGATCCACTCCGGGCCATTGGGCGCCAGCAGGCCAAGTCGATCCCCCGCGACCAATCCGCGTGCGGCCAGCTGCTGTGCCGCCGCGCAGACGATGGCATAGAACGATTGGTAGGTTTCGCTGGTGCCATCGCGCGGAAAGATCAGAAAGGGCGCCCCTGGCTGCCGTGCCACCTGATGCTGGAACAACTTGCCGATGGTGTCTGGCAGCATCGACGAGCCCGCCGCCGTGGCCACACCCACTTGCTGCCGAACCAAAGCCAGCAGGCGATGATAGGAGTCAAAGCGATAGGCATCCTCCAAAGGGATGTTGACCCCGAATTCGCGTGCCATCTCGTTCAACAGTTGAACATGCTTGAGGGAGCTCCACTCAGGCAAGCTGTCGATTGTGGCATCCGGGCCAAATCGTGTGCTTTCCAACACTGCATTTCCAAGTCTGATCAGCCTGTCCTGCAATGCATCCACACCGCTCTCCTTTTCAAAATCGGAAATAGGACATCCGCCAGCCGGTACGACACCGACTGCCAGATGACCACCATCAATAGATGAAACCTGTCGAAATATGAGAAATCACCTGACGCCCAGCAAGGCGGACATGCCTTGTGGCTTGGCACAGAGCCAGTCGCGGGAAATCGGCAAGGCCATGCCGACCAGCACATCCGGCGCCATGGACTGTGCCAACAGCGCATCCATCCACGCTGTCGGCGGCATGCCGATCAAACGCATGCCGCTGCCCACATCACACCGCAACCCGCCACTCATCGCATAGAGCGCATCGATCAGGCTGATCATTTCACGATTCGCACCATGATCGACGTATGACAATGACAGGCTTTCGAGCCCAGCCTGCCGGGCCGTCGCGGCCAAGGCGTACAATAGGCAATGCTCGATCTGCTTACCCAATACCGCTGTCTGCAACACCCATTCACTGATACAAGGCTCGGCGCCATGTCTGATCAGGATGAAACCACACTGCGGATAACGCCCGAAACGATCGGATGCATCGATCAACAGCCCGGTCAACCCACCCTCGGCCAAGCGCCGCGCCAAGGTGCTGGTCGCATGACCTCTTCCTGACAAGTGACAATGCGCCTGATGGCTCAATCGGGATGCCGCTTCGAAATGCGCGATCTCCTTCATTTCAGTACAACGGATCTGCAAATTCAAATATCGATAGAAGCGAGACTCGGCATCCGGCCTGAGCGTCGTCACCGGGTGAGGTGCCGGGGCGGGCCCGGCGATGGACGTGCGTTTCTGCTGCATCAGCCATGCGCCCAGTGCGGCAAAACCCTCCAGCGTGATGGGGACATGCCCCAGCCGATCCGCCATACTGTCGAACAGGCGCAGATCTCCGGTGGTCGCGATGAACGCCGACCATTTCAGGAGGTGAACGCAAGGCAGGGCGCGCAGCTTGCGTGCCAACGCATTGCAGGTGGCGGCAAGCTGCCCGCCTTGACGGGTGCAGGCCGGGGAAGGCACCACCACCAGGTAAGGGCGACGCGGCAACTGCGCACAATAGGTAGTGATGGCATCCAGCCAGATCGGCCCTTGCCGCCGCAGGGAGTGAGCAAGCTCACCCGCCGTGCCTTTTTCATCACGGATCAGATCTTCAAGACGGATCAACAGGATCAAGGTCAGGTCCGGGTTGATCGGGGCGGCCTGGCTCAGGAAGGATAACAAGGCGGAAGGCTGGACAAAGCTGACCTGTTCCGCACCATGTGCTTGCAACTGGTGTGCAAGTGGCTCTGCAGAAAAAGTGGCACCGACCAGGATGTCACGAGATGGCATGAGATGGCTCCTCTCCGAAATCAGCCACACATCACGTGCATGAATCCACACAATCAAAACAACACGATCCAGCTCAGTCGTTTTGATCGGTCGATTTGATTTTGCTACGTCTGCATATACTCCGCCAATCAACTGGAAACCACCGACCGACGAGTACTGCTGGATCAATTATGCAACACAAAATTTCGAACCCGCAACCATGACAACACCATTTCCATCGACATCTTGATGCGGCGCAACGTTCCACTTGAAAAATATTCAAAATATCGAATATTGAATGTTGAAATCAACTGATTGTTCCGGCAGGCAAGCAAGCCTTGCCAATGGCATCCGTGCGACACAGAAGGGAAATTCAAGGCACATATCGAGCAGATGACGCCCTGTAGCGGAAAACGCAACATTTGGCTTTTGACATACCAAGCCAAGGCCAATCCATCGTGATCAGCTGCACCATCCAGTCAAAATCCTCAATGCAAGACACCGCACATTTCATTGGTGCGAACCGCCCGGAGCCGATGAATGAATCATGATGCAATTCGCGCTGCAGCCTGTATATTCGCGCCCAGATGGCAGAGGGGAAAAATGTTATTTTCCGAAACATTATCGGCGCGAAATCGATTCCAGCCTGCCATCTGGCCAATGCGTTTCATCACTATATTCAAAAAAGACCCACCGGGCATGCCCAGCCAATTGGGCACTCCATGTCACCCAGGGCAGATAGGAATGGCCATCCTCAACAATCAGACCAATTCAACACCAATTTGCTCCGTGCGCTAGTTGGGGTTGCGCGTGAATTGGCATCGACCAGGCCTACTCCGTCACGGTGAAGCCAGCTTCCTCGATGGCATGGCGGATATCTTCCCTGGCCACCCGGGGCTGGTGATGAACCAGCAGCTGGCCCAGCGCCGCATCGAATTCGGCATGATCAATACAGGGCAGATCCTGGACGGCGTTCATCAGCAGACGCTCGTCGTGCACATTGCTGATGCCATTCACTTTCAACAGGGTTTCCATACCATGCCTTTCTGCCAGACCTGGTCGCGTGGCCATTAAGAATTGGAAGGGAGTGGTCGTCACTCACATGGCACATCCGCCATGATGGATGGCTGCTCCAAGAACCGGCCAGGCTCCCAGCAATGCCCATGTGGAAACCAATAGGCGGCGAACAGAAAAGGTGTCGTCACCAACGCCAGCACCAGCAGCAGCCAAATCCAGCGCCAACGTGGCCGGTAATACCAAACCAGTGCCGGCACCGCAATGGCGCTCAATAAAAAAGCCCTGCGCTGCCAATTGAACACCAGACGCTCGGTAAACGTATTCGGCACCCACTGGGCCAGCGCATAAAGCACGTCATGCAATGTGATCCATGTCAAGATAGGCAACAGGATGCAAATCGTCAGGGCCAAAGACCGCCAGACAGTGGCAGGACGCCGACTCATGAGTCACCCCGCCCGGTACGTCCAGCCGAGCCCCGAGTCAACCAGTGAACGGCCTGTGTCACCCCCCTCCAGCCATCTGCCGCAGGGGGGTCAATTCGGAACATATCGCTGTCCCATCTTGTCAAGTTACGCATGCTAAGATCAAACACCGCTGAAAAGCCATATCTTAACGCTTCATGACAAGGTGACGTCAAACCACTCCGCACTGCCCCAAGGCGGGTCAATGCAGAGCCAAATGGAGCCTAGTGCCGCCCCATCACATTGCCCGGCTGCAGGCGGCGAAGCGCCAGGCCATTTTTGTCAAAGACATGAAAAGCCTGGGGCGGTGCAGAGACTTGTACCCTGGCACCACGCCGGATGTCGCGATCACCCTGCCCTCTGACCACCATTTCCGCCCCGGAGTCGAGCGTCAGATACAGATAATTTGCCTCGCCCAGGTGCTCGACAATATTCACCACGCCATTGAACACCTCGCTATGCAGCGCCGCCTCGGCCAGCTGTTCGGCGCGAACACCCAATTTGATCTGCTCGCCCGGCAAATGCTGGCTGCCGTCCACGTCGGCCCGCACCTGTTGCCCATCCTGCAGACCCACGATGATATGGTCTTCCGCGACCCGGACAATCTGCCCATCGAGCAGATTCATGGTCGGAGAGCCGATGAAGGTGGCCACAAACAGGTTGGCAGGCTGTTGATACAAAGCCAGGGGTCTACCTGCCTGTTGGATCTGGCCATCATGCATGACGACGATCTTATCGCCCAGGGTCATCGCCTCGACCTGATCATGTGTGACATAGACAATGGTTGCGCCCAGATCACGATGTAGCTTGGCTATCTCCAGGCGGGTCTGCACTCGCAGGGCCGCATCCAGATTGGACAGTGGCTCATCGAACAGGAACAGCTTGGGCTCACGCACAATGGCACGGCCAATCGCCACGCGCTGCCGCTGGCCACCGGACAAAGCACGCGGCAGCCGATCCAGCAAGTGGTCGATCTTCAGGATCTGCGCGGCATGGCGGATACGCTGATCAATTTCGGTCTTGTCTGCCCCGGCCACCCGCAGGCCGAATGCCATGTTTTTATAGACCGTCATGTGCGGGTACAAGGCATAGCTTTGAAATACCATCGCAATGCCACGTTCAGCGGGGGCTAACTCGTTCACGCGACGTGCATCGATCTGCATCTCGCCGCCCGAGATCTCCTCCAACCCGCACAGCATGCGCAGCAAGGTGGATTTACCACAGCCAGATGGCCCCACCAGCACCACGAATTCGCCATGCTGGATGTCAAGATCGATGCCCGACAGCACCTGGTGTTTGCCGTCATAGGATTTGCTGAGATTGTTCAGGGTGACACTTGCCATGATTACGTCCTTCGGATTCGAACAGGAACGCGGCTTGGCGCCCTGCTATCTGGTTCTGCCGTGTAGCCGACTGCGGAAGTGATCATTTCACCGCTCCGGATGTCAGCCCTTTGATGAGTTGCCGCGAGAAGGCCATATACAGCACCAGCACCGGTAGCACCGCGAGCGACAGGGCAGCCAATACGGCATTCCAATCGGTGACGAACTGCCCCAGGAACTGCTGCACGCCCAGGGTAATGGTCTGGGTCTGATCACTGGGCGCCAGGATCAAGGGGAACCACAGGTCGTTCCAGACTGGGATCATAGTGAACACAGCCACGGTTGCCACCGCTGGCCGGATCAGGGGTAGGATGATCTGGAAGAAGATGCGGAATTCCCCCACGCCGTCACAGCGCGCGGCTTCTTTCAGCTCTTTAGGGATCTGCTGGATGAATTCGGACAGGATCATCACCGCCAAGGGCAGGCTCTGGGCGGTATACACCAGCACCAGCGCCGTCAGGGTATTGACCAGCTCCAGCTTGACCATCAGTGACAGGATGCTGACCGTCCCCAGGCGGATCGGCACCATGATGCCAAAAGCCAGGTACAGCATCAGCCAGCGGTTGATGCGCAGCTTGTATTCCGTCAGCGCCCAGGCCGCCATCGCGCCGAACAGCACGATGCAGAACAACGACACCACCGTGACGGTGGAGCTATTGCCGAAATACAGCCAGACATTGGCCTTGGACAGCACCTTGTCGTAACCGATCCAAGACAGCGTCTGGGCAGTGGGCAGAGCCAGCGGATCGTCGAAGATGGCCTCGCGGCTTTTCAACGAATTCATAATCACCAACGCAATCGGAAACAGCGCCAGTATGGTGTAGGCAATGAGCACGGCATGCAACAGGCCTGCCGACATCGGCTGGCGCACCTTGCCCAGCCAGGCGCGATGCGATTCGCTCGTGTGAGAGGCAGCGGGATTGGGCATGGCAGAATAGACCGTATGATTCATGTTCACTTCACAGCGCGTAACGCTGCAACTTGCGCTGCACCGCATAGAAATAGATGGCCACGCCACACAGGATGACCAGGAACATCATGGTGGCCACGGCAGCGCCCATGGTCGGGCTGCCGATCTGTGACTGATAGCCAAAGAAGGTGCGGTAGAAATAGCTGCCCAGAATGTCGGTGCTGTAGTTAGGCCCGGCCAGTGCCCCTTTGACTGAATAGATCAGATCAAAGGCGTTGAAATTGCCAACAAAGGTGAGAATGGTCACCAAGCCCAAGGTCGGGTAGATCAAGGGCAATTTGATCTCCCAGAAGATCCGCCAGCTGCTGGCCCCCTCCACCACCGCAGCATCGATCACCTCCTCCGGCACCGCCAGTAGAGCGGCATAGATCAGCATCATCGGCACCCCGATGAACTGCCACACGGAAATCAGCGACAACGTGATCAATGCTGAGCTTTCCTCCCCCAACCAAGGCTGGAAATGCTCAGCCAGGCCGACCCAATCCATCAGCCGTTCACCCACGCCCCATAACGGCGACAGGATCAACTGCCAGATGAAGCCGACGATGACCACTGACAACAAGGTCGGCAGGAAGATCAAGGTACGATAGGTACGGGCCCACTTCAGCCCTCGTACACTCAACAATGTCGCCAGCAACAGACCGATCGGGTTTTGCACCAACATGTGGATTCCGAAGAATTTCAGGTTGTTCCACATCGCGTTCCAGAACCCATCCGACCATTGCGGATCGAGTAACAGCAGTTTGAAATTGGCCAGACCGGCAAAGTGCTGGGCACCTGTTTCATCTGTGGCAAACAGGCCCAGCCGGAGGGTGTCCAGCAACGGAAACGCACTGAACACGGAATAGATCAGCAAAGCGGGGAGCAGAAACACCACCGCCTGCCAGGGTATCGCACGCTTCATGGTCATCTCGCAAACAGAAGCTTCAATCTGGCAAGGCACCCAGTTGGCGCCCTGCCACGTCAAGCCGGTCAGGATTTCTGCTGCGGCTTATACCACTTGGCGAAACCGGATTGCAGACGGCCTGCGGCATCCTTGGGTGCCAGCTTGCCGTTCAGCACCTGGCTGCCCACCGTCCACAGCTCGGTTTCCATATTGGGCTCGCCACGATTGAGCACCTGCGCATTGAGGCGGATCGTCGATTCGCAACGTTTGCGCCAATCCAGCATCTGCTTGGCAACCGGGTCTTTGACTGCGATCAGGTGATTGGACAGCGAGAAGAACCCTGTGACCTTATTGGTGTAGAGATCAGCGAACTCCTGCGAGCCCACCCAGGCCAGGAACTTATATGCATCATCCTTATTCTTCGATTTTGGGTTCACCCCCATGCCGATATCGGTGTGATCCGAGATATAGCACTTGTCACCCGCCTTCTGCACAGGGGGGGGGAAGGCACCGAATTCAAATTTGGCATTCTGGTTGAAATAGGCGATTTCCCAGGAGCCCGTCGGGAAGATCGCAGCGCGGCCCATTGCGAACAGGTTCTGGCTGTCTGCATAGGTCTGCGAGCTGAAGCCCTTGCCCAGATAAGGCGTCCACTTCGACATCTGTTCCAGCGCGGCGACAAACTGGGGGTCGGTGAATTTGGCCTGACCGGCAATCAATGCCTTGCGCCCTGTCTCACCATGCCAATAGTTGGGGCCGATACCAGTGAACACGATCTGGTTGGTTTCCCATTGATCATTGGTGCCCAGTGCAAGCGGGGTGATCTTGCCTGTCTGTTTGATCGTACCCAGCACTTTGAAGAATTCATCAACAGTATTGGGTGGGGTCAGGTTCAGCTCTTTGAAGATCTTCTTGTTATACAGAAAGCCGTGCATGACCGAAGCCATCGGCATGCAATAGGCATCCTTGCCATCGTCGGTCTGCCATGCCACTTTGGCTGCGGCGGGGAAATGTTCCATGCCAGGCTTGCCATCCAGCTTTTCGAGGTGTCCTTTTTTGAACAGATCCAATGATTTATCAAAGGGACGGCAGGTGATCAGATCGCCTGCCGTGCCGCCAGTCAGGCGAGCCGTCAGGCTGGAGTCGTATTCAGTCGGGGTGGTGGGCGAAAATTTCACGGTGATGCCAGGGTTGCGCTTCTGGAAGGCTGGGATCAAGACATCTTCCCATAGTGTCTTGTCATCCACCCGCCAACTCTCGATCGTCACAGTACCGGCTTGGGCGGCACCCCAGGCGCCGGCCAACAGCATGGCCAACAGGGTTTGGTTACGGCGTTGCATCTGTGTCTCCTCATGTGTTGCTTGACTCACGCCGCCTGCTCCCCCACAGAGCAGGCGCATGAAGCCAAGCTGGTATTTGATTTGAATCATCTCAAGTACAAATCCAACACCTGCACCTTATCACTCAACCCTCTGTGACACACGTTTACCCCAATACCACGTCAAAATCAATCAACTATTTGTTTTGTTTGATTTTTTTGAAAATAACAATTTTTCAGCTGTTACATTTCCTTACATAAGCCCTACCACCTTGACGACAAGGCCTTGTGACACAGCGCTCATGGGGCGTACATTCGCCACCCGCCTCGTTATCAGACGTGATAATTTGTTACAAATCCGTAGAAATGCTTACGTTATGCTTCGCACCCAGATCATGTGTCCTCTTCGCGCCATTGCACTTTCCGCCCTCCTGTCATGGATACCTTGCAGTCACGCCAGCGATGAATCGTTGGACGTCCTGCACTGGTGGACATCGCAAAGCGAGCGACGGGCGGCAGACTGGCTGGCCCGGCAAGCCATCGAGCAAGGCATTCCCTGGCAGGATGCCGTGATCCCCGGCGGTGGCGGTGGCGGTGCGATGCGGGTCTTGAAAAGCCGGGTGCTGTCCGGCAGGCCCCCCGCCAGTGCTCAGTTGAATGGCTACCCAGTCAGCGAATGGGCTGATCTGGGCTTACTGCTGGAGCTGAACACCCCCGCTCAGGACAATATGTGGCAAGACCATCTGTTCCCGGCGGTCATCGACACCATCCGTTTTCGGGATCATTGGGTGGCCGCGCCGCTCGGCGTCCATCGCATCAATACCATGCTGCTGAATCGCAAGCTGTTTGAGCGCGCCAAAGTCTCCCCACCCAAGACCTGGGACGCTTTTGAACAGGCCGCCACCGCACTCCAGCAGGCCGGCATCCGCCCCCTGGCCCAGAGCAGCGAACCTTGGCAGGTGGCGACCTTATTCGAAAGCCTGGTGCTGGCGGAAGGTGGCGCCCAGTTCTATGGTCAGGTATTCGTCAAACAAGCCCCCACAGCCTTTCAGGCCCCTCAATTCGCCCAGGCACTGACCAGACTGCGTAAATTGAAACAATGGATGGGGCCGATCAGCGATCAGCCATGGGATGTGCTGGCCAAGCGATTCGCCCGGGGCGAAGCCGCCATGTTCATCATGGGGGACTGGGCCAAAGGCGAAGTAATGGCCATGGGGCTGGAGCCGGAGCAGGACTTCTGGTGCCAGGCGGTGCCTGGGAGTGAATCCGCCCACCTGTACAGCATCGACACCCTGGTCATGTTCAACGGCAACTACGCCCGCCAATCCACGCAATGGGCGCTGGCCAGCCTGCTCACCACGCTGCCGGTGCAGCTTGGATTCAACCGTATCAAGGGGTCGGTGCCAGTGCTGCGCAATCTGAATGCCAATCTACTGGACAGCTGCGCCAGGCAATCGTGGATTGCATTCGGCAAAGGGCCACTGGCGCCCAGCCTGACCCACCGCATGGCCGCAGACGAGCAATTCAAGGCAACCGTCATCAACCAGATCCACCGCTTTTTCATCGATGATCGTGTCACCATCAGCGAAGTGCAACGCAAGCTGGCCGCCACGACCCGCTATTTGAGGCAGAACAGCCATGACACGCAGCATACTCGTCGTTGACGACGACCAGAAGACCCGTCAGCTTCTGAAGACCTATCTGGAAAAGAACCACTATATTGTCCGACTGGCGCAGGATGGCGCGACCTTCATGGCGGAATTCGAACGCCACCACGACGAGCTGTCGCTGGTGATTCTGGACGTGATGCTCCCGGACACCGACGGCTTTGCCCTATGTCAGACAGTGCGCCGCCGCTCCAAGGTACCGATCATCATGCTGACCGCCAGCTCGGACGACACCGACCGCATCGTCGGGCTGGAGCTGGGTGCCGATGACTACATCGCCAAGCCCTACAACCCGCGTGAGCTATTGGCCCGTATCAAGGCCATCCACCGCCGCACCGGCCTCGACCAGGCTGCACCGATCCGCCACTACCGCTTCAATGGCTATACCTTGGACACCCTTGAGCGCACCGTCATCGCGGCGGATGGCGAGCTGATCCGCCTGACAGGCATGGATTTCCAGCTGCTGCGTTTTCTGGTGGAACATGCAGGAGAGATCCTCGACCGCAGCCTGCTGGCCGAACAGACCCGAGGCCGTGACCTGGGCCCGCTGGATCGCTCCCTGGACGTGCAGATCAGCCGACTGCGGCAACGGCTGGGTGACGATGGCAAAGAGCCAGCCCTGATCAAGACAGTACGCGGGGCCGGGTATGTATTCGCTGCCGAGGTCGCAGTCATCAGCGACCCGGCTCAACCATAGCCGCCACGGAAAGCACCGATCAATGCCCTTCTCACTCCGCCCCCCCCGCTCTCTGCGTCATCGTCTGCTGCTGACCATGGCGGTAGGCGTGCTCGCCGTGCAATTGATCGGCAATCTGATCTGGGCTGTGCAGCTGCAACACCAGGCCCGGCAGGAGCTGACCGAAGCCGCCACCCAGATAGCCGGCAGCGCGGCAGAAGCCATCCGATTCTTCCGGGCACTGCCCCCCAATTACCGCCCGATCCTGTTGGAGCAACTGCGGGAAATGGGCGGCACCCGCTTTTTTGTGACGGTCAACCAACACCCCGTCACCCTCCGCCCGATTCAACACGAGCCGCTGCTTGATCTAGTCACTGAAACCGTGACCCACACCATTCAGCGTCAGTCCCCAGAGCGACTACAGGTCGCCTTTGCCTGGCCCGAGCGCCTGCCCGTCTCGGATGAAGGCGCCACCGTGGAAGACCTGCCAGAGAACTGGGTGGCCCACACCTTGCTGCTGCAGCCCCGCCCCGCCCCAGTGCTGGTGATCCAGACCGAAATCGAAAGTGGTGACTGGCTCTATCTCGCCAGCGTGATGCCCGACCCCTATTTTCTGGACAGCCACAACCCCTTCCCACCTGATCGACTATTGCTGCAAGTCCTGACACTGGTAGTGGTGCTGTTACTCTCTGCCTGGGTGGTTCGATGGCTGACCCAGCCCCTGGCCCAGCTGGCCGCGCATGCCGATGCATTCGGCAAAGGCGTCGGCATGGGGCCCCTGCCGGAGAACAGCAGCCAGGAGTTCCTGAAGACCGCTGCCGTGTTTCGGGAAATGCAAGAACGCATCCAACGCTTTCTCGATGACCGGGAACGGCTGTTCGCCTCGATCTCACACGACCTACGCACGCCGATCACCCGCCTGAAGCTGCGCACCGAGTTGCTGGACGACGAAACCCTGAAGGCGGACTATCACGAAGATCTGGACGAATTGGACATGATGGTCAAAGGTGCGCTGCAAAGCGTCAAGGATACGGATATCCACGAGAACCAGACCACTGTCCGGCTCGACACCCTGCTGGAACGCATGGCGCATGTGGCCAGACTGGCGGGCCATGAAGTCACGCTCGACCTGGCACCCACCACGCTGATCGCCCGTCCACTGGCCATCAAACGAGCCATTGGCAACCTGTTGGACAACGCATTACGCTACGGCGACCAAGTGGAAATCAGCCTATGTCGCCAAGCCGATCTTTTCCACCTTCAGCTACGCGACCATGGCCCTGGCATTCCCGAAGCCCAGCTGAATCAGTTGTTCAGCCCCTATACACGTTTGCCGCATGGTAAAGCACGTAACCAGCAGGGCATGGGACTGGGTCTGAGCATCGCCAAGAACATCATTCATGCGCATGGTGGCAAATTGGTATTACGCAATCACCCAGCAGGGGGCCTGATTGCGCATATCGAACTACCCGTACCGACAGATCACACGCTGACTGCGGCTTCCCAGGGTGGCGCATAACGCTCGCCAGGACAGATATATAGCCGACCCGCCCGCCGAAATCCCTTTCAATCCCGTGCCCCAATTTAATGTAAGCATATTAGACAATACCAATTTACGGAAAAGTATCAAAGTGGTATTTACATGGTTTTTCTTTGGTGTTACCGTTGTAACAACTTGATAACCAATTCAGGCCCACATGCTGTAGATGGGCTTGACGTGGGCAAACCCAGATATTGCGAGATATGGATAATTCAATCAAATTTCTAGCAGGGGTCGACGGGGGTGGAACCCGAACCCGTATCCGGATTGCCGATACCAATGGTCATGAATTGGGTTACGCAGAATCCGGCCCCTCAGCCCTCGGGCAAGGCATCGAACAGGCGTGGCGCCATATCAGCCAAGCGTTGTCGGATGCCTTCGCCCAAGCGGGCCACACAGCCGTGCCCTATGCCAATCTGGCACTGGCTGCCGGTCTGTCAGGCATCAACAATCCCAACTGGGCGAGACACTTCACGCAATCCGCCCCACCCTTGGCCAAGCTGGTCACCGAAACCGATTCCTTTACTGCCTTATTGGGCGCTCACGGTGGGTGCGCGGGTGCCATCATCATCATCGGCACCGGCAGCGTCGGCGTTGCGCATCGAGGCGACGGCCAACGGCAGGAAGTCGGCGGCTGGGGGTTCCCCTCTGGTGATGAGGCCAGCGGTGCATGGTTGGGTCTGCAGGCCATTCCCATCGCCCAGCAGGCATTGGATGGCCGTGGCGCGATGACGGATTTCGCCAGGGATCTGCTGGATTTCTGCGGCGGCTCGGCACCTTTGTTGCTGAGCTGGCTTGGTGGCGCCAATCAGGCTGCCTATGCGCAGCTGGCCCCCATCGTTGTGAAACATGCGGATACGGACCCTCAGGCTGCGGCGCTGATTCGACGCGCGGGCCTGGAGGTATCACGGATGATTGATGCATTGGACAAGAGCCAGACTCTACCACTGACCTTGTGCGGAGGTCTGGCGCGTCACATGCTACCCTATCTGACAGAAGCGCAGAGTCGTCGCGTCCGCGACGCGCGATTCGATGCCGCTATCGGCGCGCTATTGTTGATAGGACACACCATACATGATCAAAGACATGAAAAGCTTGCTGGTACTGAAACCGGACGATAACAACCCAACCCCGTTGTATCTGCAATTCAGCCGCAAGCTGGAAGAAGCGATCAACACCGGGTTCTGGAAGACAGACGAAGCTCTGCCCTCTGAGCGAGCCTTCTGCGAAGTCCTTGGTATCTCGCGGGTCACCGCCCGTAAAGCGATGGACTTGCTGCTCGACCAAGGTCTGATCGTACGCAAACAAGGCTCGGGGACTTATATCGCACCCAAGCTGGAACAGCCTCTGTCGCGCCTGTCCAGCTTCAGCGAAGAATTGAAGCAACGAGGTTATGAGCCCGGCTCACGTTGGGTTGGTCGCTCGATCGGCACCGCAACCCAAGAAGAGATGTTCCGGCTGGGGTTGTCGCCTGACAGCCAGGTTGCACGCCTGAAACGGCTGCGCACGGCGGATGGCGTGGTGATGGCTGTCGAGTCCAGCTCGCTGCCGGTGGATATCCTGCCCGATCCGGCGTTGGTGACCGACTCGCTGTATCGCTATCTGGATGAGCGTGGTACGCCGGTGATCCGCGCGTTGCAGCATATTAAGGCAGTCAACGCGTCACCGACCATCGCAGAGCTGGCAGGCATCCGCCCAGGGGACGCCATCCTGCTGATCACGCGGATCGGCTATCTGGAAAACAATGTGGCTGTCGAGCTGACTTACTCGTACTGCCGAAGTGATTATTACGATTTCGTAGCAGAGC
Organism: Chitinivorax tropicus; assembly: GCF_014202905.1. NCBI lineage: Bacteria > Pseudomonadati > Pseudomonadota > Betaproteobacteria > Chitinivorax > Chitinivorax tropicus. The sequence goes on from NZ_JACHHY010000010.1 coordinate 53,797, forward strand.
TGCGACGCTGACCCGACAGTCAATCAGCGCCCGGCGTCTTGACGGGTGGCTGACAGGCCAGATCCGACGCAAACGATTGCAAAGGGTGGCCACTGTAGTGGAAAGCAAGTCCAGCCAGTGTGGACGAACGAGCAAAAACTGATGCAAAGATTGAATGGCAATATCCTCACGCCGCAGGGCTGGGTCAAAGGCAGTATCGACTTCAAAGCACGTATCACCGAGCTGAAAGGCGATCTGCTGCCCGAGGAATCAACAGACGGTGACCTGATCCTGCCGGGGTTTGTGGACTTACACATCCATGGTGGTGGTGGCATGGACATCATGCAGGGGGGTGAAGCCGGGACGGTGGTTTCGCGCATGCACGCCTCGCATGGCACCACCTCGTTTCTGGCCACCACCATGACGGCTCCCACCGAGGATATTGCCAGAGCATTGCTGGATCTGCGCTGCATCCACCCGACCAGGGCCAACGGCGGCGCAAGGATGCTGGGCATCCACCTGGAAGGGCCTTATATCAACTCTGGCAAGCTGGGCGCACAACCAAATTATGCGCGCAGTGGTGCCATGACCGAGGTGCAGGCTTATCACGACATCGTGCCGATACGGCTGGTGACGGTTGCACCCGAGCTGGTTGGCCACCAGGAATTGATTGCCCGACTGGTGCAACGTGGTATCAGGGTGCAGCTGGGACATACCCTGGGGAGCTATGAGGATGGCGTCGAGGCCATGGAACACGGTGCGAGCAGTTTCACCCACTTGTTCAATGCCATGACCGGCCTGCATCACCGTGAGCCGGGCATGGTCGGTGCCGCGCTGGCGCATGCTGAGTTCTCGGAGATCATTCCGGACTTGCTGCATGTCCACCCTGGCGCCATCCGGACAGCACTGCGCTGCATACCGCACCTGTATTGCGTGACAGACTCCACTGCCGCTGCCGGCATGCCGGACGGCAACTACAAACTGGGACGACACACCGTCACCAAATGCCTCGGCGGGGTACGCCTGCCGGATGGCACCTTGGCGGGCAGCACGCTGACCATGGATCAGGCTTTACGCAACCTGGTCAGCCTGGGTCTGACGATTGCGGATGCATCCAATCGCCTGTCAGCCAACCCGACGCGTTATTTGGGCATTGCCGACCGAGGCACGCTGGCCACAGATCACTGGGCCGACATCGTGGTACTCGACCGGCAATTGCAACTGAAAGCTGTATTCGTGGAAGGAGAATCCATTGACCTCGCTGATGCTTGACGAGGCCCGCGCTGCGGGAAGAGCCGTCGCAGGACAACTCAACGCCAACCGTGACAAGCTGGCTCAGCTTGGGCAGGCGTTACGCAACCACCAGCCCCGCTCGGTCGTGACCGTTGCCCGTGGCAGCTCGGATCATGCCTCATCTTATTTCGGTTACCTGGTGATGGCACGCCTGGGCAAGCTCGTCACCTCGCTGCCCATGTCGCTGATCACGCTGTACCGTTCTCCGATCGAAGCACAGGATGTCCTGGCGGTCGCGGTCTCACAGTCTGGTCAAAGCCCTGACCTGATTGGCCCGCTGCACTATCTGCGTGAGGGTGGCGCCACCACCGTGGCCTTGGTCAATGATGCCAACTCCCCACTGGCCGAGGGCGCAGAATGGGTTCTGCCGCTATGCGCAGGCGAGGAAAGAAGCGTAGCCGCCACCAAAAGCTTCATCACCAGCCTGACCGCAGGTGCCGAGCTGGTGGCGCACTGGGGCGCAGATCAAGCCCTGCTGGATGCGCTGGCCACCCTACCCGCCCAGCTGGAACAAGCAGCCACACAAGATTGGCAGAAAGCCATCCCAGTCTTGCAACATGCTGATCGTATCATGGTGCTGGGCCGCGGCCTGAGCCATGCGATAGCAATGGAAGCTGCCCTGAAATTCAAGGAAACCTGCGCCATTCAGGCTGAGGCCTTCTCAAGCGCCGAAGTCAAACACGGCCCGATGGCGCTGGTGGACGAAGGCTATCCGATGCTGATCTTCGCCACTCGTGGGCCAGCGCAGGAAAGCCTGTTGCAGACCGCACGCGAAATGCGTGCAAGGGGGGCCAGCGTGTTGCTGGCGGCGCCGGCGGACATCGCGGAACGCGACCTGACGCTGGTGACGGCGGCCATACCGGAGCTGGACCCGATCCTGGCCATCCAGAGTTTTTACCCAATGGTGGAGGCACTCGCGCGTGCCCGGGGCTTTGACCCGGACAAACCACGCCATCTGTCCAAAGTCACCAAGACCAACTGAACCACCAAGCGCCTGCCTTGGCAGGCCGGATACAAGAGACAAGACGGTGCATGACACCGCCAGGGTGTCGTTGCGCCCAAAGTTTGTCGTAACCCGGAAAGACGTTGCACCAACAGGAGGATGGAAAATGAAGATGAAGCACATCGCGCTGGCCACCTTGGCAGCTTGTGGCTTGGCTATGGGCAGTATGGCACATGCAGAAAAGGCCAAACTCGAATTCTGGACGATGAGCCTGTCGCCCAAATTCAACGGCTACTTTGAAGATCTGGTCAAGAAATACAACGCACAGAGTGCAGACGTGGAATGGGTGTGGGTTGATTACCCATGGGATGTGATCCAGTCCAAATTCACCTCGGCCATCGCCGCTGGCAAGCCGCCCGCACTGGTCAACCTGAATGTACCCTGGGCCTATGACTACTTCCAGGATGGTCTGTTGCAACCCGTCGATGCATTGATCAAGAAGGATCAGTACGCTGCTGGTGCGATTGCTGACGTCACCTTCAACGGCAAAGTCTACGCGTTCCCGCACTACAACGGTGCCAACGTGATCATCTACAACAAGGAGCTGTTCAAGAAGGCCGGCCTCGATCCGAACAAGCCTCCCCGCACTACAGATGAGATGTTCGCCGCAGCCAAGCAGATCAAGGCCAAGACAGGTGTAGCAGGCTACGCGCCCGCCATCGGCCCGACCAAGATCGAAGGCTACTTCATGCAAAACGGCCTGGACATCGTCAAGGATGGCAAGGCTGCCGTGAATTCACCCGCCCATGCGGCATTCATCAAGAAGATCGCGGATGTCTACAAGGCTGGCGGCTTCATGAAGGACAACCTGTTCTCGCAGGATAACTTCCAGGCTTCGCTGGCAGCATTCAACCAAGGGCGGATGGCCATGCTGGTGTCCACACCCACCACCCTGACCCGTATCCGTGATGATGCGCCTGATCTGTACAAGAAGCTGGACGTGGCCGCTGCACCGGTCGGCCCCACCGGCATCGTGGATGGCGGCTGGATGTTCAACTTCGGCGTGGCCAAGAACGTGGATGCCAAATACCTGGCTGAAATCGGCAAATTCGGCACCTATCTGACCAACACCGACAACCAGCTGACCTTCTCCAAGGCTGCCGGCACATTGCCGACCTCCAAGGCTGCTGCACTGGACCCATTCTTCCAGCAATACGAGAAGGATGATCTCTTGAAGAAGGGGATCGCCACTGCCGCGAAGAACCTCGACAAGACCCGCACCATCTACCTGGCCAACGTGAAGGATTCCGAGCAGGTTTCCAACCGCTTGGCATCCAGTGTCGAGAAGGCTGTGAATGGTCGCGAGGACATCCAGAAAGCATTGAACGACGCTGCAGAGTTCCTCGACAAGAAGATCGTGCGCAAGTGATGCCTATGCCCACCCGTGGGCATGACACATGACCCTGACAACCGTCAGGATCGGGATCGGGCTGGCCTGCAGGCGCTGCAGGCAGGTCAGCCGCCCCATCAACTTCAGGTGAGATGATGAAACGCAAATCGACCTCCGTACAATCAACCGTGCAGGCCTATCTGTTTCTGGCCCCGGCATTGATCCTGCTGGCTGTGTTCTCGTTCTGGCCAGTCGGCTACGGCACCTACCTGTCGTTTACCAAATACAATCTGATATCCGCCCCAGAGTGGGTTGGACTCGACAATTATCGAGAGCTGTTCGATGACGAGTTGTTTCTCAACAGCTTGAAAAACTCGCTGCTCTATCTGCTGTGTGTACCGATCATCCAGGTGCTCTCGATTGCCCTGGCCGTGTTGGTCAACAACAACCTGAAGGGCATCAAGCTGTTCCGCGCTGCTTATTACGTGCCGGTGGTGACTTCGGTATCGGTCATCGGCTTGATGTGGAACTTCATGTACAACGATGAGGGCATTCTGAATTCGGTGCTGCAGGCGCTGCACATGATCAATGAGCCGATCGGTTTTCTGTCCGATGACCGTATCGCCCTGTTCTCGGTCATGTTCGTCACCATCTGGCGCGGCCTCGGCTGGTACATGGTGATGTATCTGGCTGGTCTGCAGGCCATCCCACAGGATGTCTATGAAGCCGCCACATTGGATGGCGCCAATGGCTGGCAAAAGTTCTGGAAGATCACTGTCCCCCTGCTGATGCCGACCATCCTGTTGTGCTCTGTGCTCTCCACGCTGGCCGCCCTGAAGGCGTTCGAGGAAGTCCAGATCATGACCCAGGGTGGCCCGTCGGAATCGACCTATACCGCTTTGTTCTATGCCTACCAGTTCGGTATCAAGTCACTTGATTTCGGTCGCGGGCTGGCTGCCAGCACCATCGTGGCACTGGTCTGCATGGCACTGGCCTGGGTCAACTTCCGTTATCTGCAACCTCGTCAGAAGTGAGGCGCAACATGTCCAGTCAAACACTCACCGTCAATCCTGCCTCTGCGCAGAAACCCAGCCTGGAAAGCATGTTGCGCGGCAAATTCGGGCAGCGCGCGATCCAGTACTTGGTGCTGTCGGCCATTGCCATAATCTGCCTGTACCCGATGTGGTGGACGTTGGTGGTGTCATTATCGACAACCGGCAATGTGTATGAATTCCCCCCCCCGCTGCTGCCCAAGGGGGCGTCGATCGACAACTATGCCGAGGTGTTCAAGACCATCAACGTCATGACGTTCTTCAAGAACTCATTGGCCATCACCATCCTGACCTTGATCGGCACCATCGTTGTCTCCAGCCTGGCCGCCTACCCGCTGGCCCGCATGCGGTTCCCGGGTCGCAACCTGGTTTTCAGCGCCATTCTGGCAACGATGATCCTGCCTTCCGAAGTGAACTTCCTGGTCAACTTCATCACTGTCAGCAAGCTGCACCTCACCGACAGTTACCTGGGCGTGGCGTTGCCCAATATTGTCACGGCAGTGAACATCTTCATCATGAAGGTGGCTTTTGAGCAGGTACCAGGCGATCTGATCGATGCGGCCCGGGTGGACGGTGCTTCTGAGATGCAGATCTTCTGGAAGATCATGATGCCGCTGGCCCTGCCTGCCCTGGGTGCGATCACTATCCTGACCACCGTGACCGCGTGGAACCAGTACATCTGGCCGGCGATCGTGATGCAAAGCCCTGACAACTTCCCGCTGTCGGTAGGGGTGCTGTATCTGTCTGGTGCATTCAGCTTCAAGACACGGGTGGTGGCAGCCGGTGCGATTCTCACCATTCTGCCGATCCTGATCGTATTCATCTTCACTCAACGTTACTTCCTGCGCGGCTTCGACGGCGCAGTCAAATGATGAGAGGACTTTCCAACATGGGTAAACCGCTCCACCCAGGCCAATTGGTGATGTGCGACATCGCCGACACCGTGCTGACCCCGGCGACGGCAGATTTCCTGCGACGCAATCACATCCGGGCCATCTGCCTGTTTGCCCGCAATTTTCAGGACATGAAACAGATCCGCCGCCTTTGTGCCGACCTGCGTGATGTCATGGGGTCAGACGCCCTGATTGCCGTCGATCAGGAAGGGGGTGCGGTGCTCCGCTCGCTGTTCGTCCCGCAAGCCCCCAGCGCCATGGGCCTGGGTGCCGCCAATGATACTCAATTGGCACAGGATGTCGGCGCGGCCATCGGGCGCGGGCTCAAGGCGATGGGTATCAATATCAACCTGGGCCCGGTGCTGGATCTGAACAACAATCCGCACAATCCAGTGATCGGTGAACGTTCGTTCGGCGCCGAGCCGAGCCGCGCCATCGAGCTGGCCCGTGCCTGGATGACAGGCAGCCATGCCAGCGGCGTGGCGTGCTGTATCAAGCATTTCCCCGGCCACGGCGATACCCATGTCGACTCCCATCTCGACCTGCCGACAGTGGACAAACCGCTGGCAGCCATCGAGGCGCTCGAACTCAAGCCTTTCCATGCGCTGCGCGATGCGCCAATGCTGATGTCTGCGCACATCATCTACCCCGCGCTGGATGCCGAATGGCCAGCCACCTTGTCACGCCGCATCCTGACGGATCTGCTGCGCACGCAGTGGGGCTACAAGGGCGTTGTCATCACCGACGGCCTCAATATGAAGGCCATCGATGACCGTTATCGCCAGACCAAGGCCGCCGCCCGCGCCCTGGTCGCCGGTGCAGACCTAGCCTTGGTGCTGGGGCACCCCAGTGAAATCGAAGGTGCAATCCAGGAAATCCAGGCCGTCATGGACAGTGGCGAGCTGCCAGCTGAGCAAGCGCTGACCAGCGTGGCGCGGATCAATGTGATGGCGGGCCTCTACCCCATCCTGTTGCCGGACTACTCCACCGCTCAGGAGCAACACGATCGCGGCATCATGCAACAAGCGTGGATGCGCGCCCTGTCGGTGATCGGCAACCCGACCATTCCCGCCATTGGCAGCAGGGTCCGGCTGATTGCACAGCAGGACGTGCCATGCGACGGCATCTCTGAGCCCGGTATTCGCGCCACGGTGCTGGCAGAGCGGCTGCGGACGCTATACGACGTCGATCTGTGGACATTTGACAGCCCAGAGCAGTTCGACTGGGCCAGCCTGCCTGCCGATGGCCGGGTCAACATCCTGGCCTCGACCACGCGCAAACGTTATGGCCCACGCGAGCAGGCCACCTTTCATCCGGACCTGCACCTGGTATTGTGGAACCCCTTCGTGGTCATGGACATCGCCGCTCCAGCTCTGGTGACCTTCGGCTTCCGTGATGCGGCGCTGAATGCGCTGCTGGAAACGCTGAATGGCCATCACCAGCCACTTGGCATTCCCCCTGTCGCCCTGACTTTGCCCAGCAACAATTTGACCGAACAGGAGTGCCTGTCATGAGCCGCGTCACCCTGCGCAACCTGCAAAAGACCTACGAAGGCACCAACACCGCCACCTTGCACGGTGTCGACCTCACCATCGAACATGGCGAATTCATGGTTTTTGTCGGCCCCTCCGGCTGCGGCAAGACCACCCTGATGCGGATGATCGCCGGCCTGGAGGACATCACTGCTGGCGATCTGTATATCGGTGACCAACTGTCCAACGACATCCCGCCTGCCAAACGCGGCGTCGCCATGGTGTTCCAGAGCTATGCGCTCTACCCGCACCTGAGCGTGTTCGAAAACATGGCATTCGGGCTGCGCTTGTCCCAACAACCAGAGCGGGACATCAAAGAGCGGGTGAACTGGGCCGCCGAAGTGTTGCAGATCACCCACCTGCTCGACCGTAAGCCCAAAGCCTTGTCGGGCGGGCAGCGCCAGCGGGTTGCCATTGGGCGTGCCATCGTCCGTCAACCCAAGGTGTTCCTGTTTGACGAGCCGCTGTCCAACCTCGATGCCTCCCTGCGCGTCCAGATGCGGGTAGAGCTGTCCAAGCTGCATCGCAAACTGAAGACCACCATGATCTACGTCACCCATGATCAGGTGGAGGCCATGACCCTGGGTGATCGCATCTGTGTCTTCAACCAAGGGCGGATCGAACAGATCGGCACCCCGCTTGAGCTGTATGATCGGCCACGTAATCTGTTCGTGGCAAGCTTTCTGGGCTCGCCCAAGATGAACCTGCTGAGCAGCACCGTGGACACGGTTCATGCCAGCGGCGTCACCTTGCGGCTGCCGGACAACACCTTGTTCAAAGTCCCGCTGGACGGCCAGAAGCTGAAACTGGGCCAGCAAGTCACCCTGGGGCTGCGCCCCGAGCATGTGCACGAGTGCACCACAGGCAAGGGGATCGAGGTCAGGGTCGATCTGCTGGAACACGTTGGGGATGCTCTGTTTGCCTATGTGCAGTTGCCGGGCATGAAGGAATTCTTGATCGTGAAACTGGCGCCTGAAGCGCATCACCACCGCGTCGGCGACAAGATCAAGATCGAATTGAACACTCGTTGCTGCCATCTGTTCGACCGCGAAGGCCGCGCCCTGCCCCCGCTACCGGGGTCGGCATGGCATGTGGATGATGGCAAAAAGAACGTTGCCGCCTGAAGGGAGCGACTCACCACGCACCCATATTAGTCGGCAGACAGGGTTGGATTTCAGGATCTGGAGGGGCATTGCGATACCTGAAGTCTGCCGACCAGTGCGAATGAAACGGCATTCGGGCCTCTGGGCCCGTAGCGGCGCCGTCAAGCCGCTGAAGAAGGAGTCAGTTTGAGTCTCACCACGATAAGAGAGGGAAAACCATGCGTCACTTGAAGATGATTGCTGCTGCCGTTGCGACTGCTTGCCTGTCGATGGGCGCGCATGCTGACATCAAAAATGTAGATATCTACGGCGTAGTTGCGTTCGGCCTGATGTCCACCGAAGGTGCAGATGGGCACAAGAACAATGAGGTGCTCAACGAAAGCCGGATCGGCTTCAAAGGCAGCAAAGAACTGAAAAGCGGCCCCAAATTCATTTGGCAGATCGAAACCGGTTTCATTGGCCCCAACGGCCTGACCGCCCGCACCTATGAATCCGGTACCTTTGGTACACGTGACACCTGGGCAGGCTTCGAAGGCAGTATGGGTAAAGTACGGGTAGGCCGTCTGGTCACACCTTTCGGCGAAACCCTCGACTGGCCCTATGCCAACGGCGGGGTTGGCCCGATTGTCGAAGCCACGACCGTACCCGGTGGCGGCAGCTTTGTCCGCCTGTCTGACCAGATCCGTTATGACTCACCCCAATTGGGCCCGTTCACCGGCTCCATCTCGGTAGGCCGTGGCGACCGCGTCATCCCTGTGGGCCAGCAGAGCAACGTCTGGAACGACTTTGAAGTACGTAACTCATCCGTCGTCAGCGGCATGGGCCACTTGGCACTGGGCCCGGTCACCCTGCACGCTGGTTTGGAATCCAACCGCAAGCGTAGCGCTGTGTCCGACAGCACCAACTACCTGGTCGGTTTTGAGACCCCAATCGTAGGCGGCCTGTCAGCCTATGGTGTATGGATGCGCGGCAAATCCGAGCTGCGTTCCGACCTGGGCACCGCCACCAAGGGCGACTACACCCGTAACACCTATCAGCTGGCTGCGGTCTACAAAATGGAAGACTGGATTTTCAAAGTCACCCATGCCAAGAACGCTGATCTGAAGGGCCCGGTCACCGACAAGGGCGGCTCGTTGACTGCCGTACAAGCACTGACCTTCCTTGACCCATCACTGGTGGTATTCGGTCGTTATGTGAAAAACCATGACATCAAGAATACCGGCTGGTGGAACAAGTCCCGTGTATTGCTGGGCCTTGAGTACTATTTCTAAGCACACTGCTTGCTGAGGCTGGTCAACACCAGCCATAACGTTTGTCACCCTCGCCGGTCCCCGGTGAGTTGCGCGGAGGGCACAGCCATGGCCCTCCGCTTTTTTTATTGTCCCAGGCCCCCAGATCCGGCCACTGCCCCGCCGGACAACAAGGCCGCAAACATACAGGGGCTCGACAAGCCGTGACGGGTTTGTTATAGTCGCGCCTCTCTTGCTTCACCCCATCTGCGCCGGTGGTGAAATTGGTAGACACAACAGGTTTAGGTCCTGTCGGCCGCAAGGCTGTGGAGGTTCGAGTCCTCTCCGGCGCACCATCTGGCAACCTCGCCAATCTACTTCAGCACAACCGACACCACCCAGATTGCAGGCGATGCCGGTCATCTACTTTATTCTTCCAACAAGCTGCGTAGCATCCATGCATTCTTTTCATGCAGATTCAGGCGCTGGGTCAGCAGATCGGCAGTGGCTTCATCACTGGCGGCATCGACCACCGCAAAAATACTGCGGGCAGTTCTGACCACAGCTTCATTACCCGCCACCAACAAGCCGATCATCTCTTTTGCCTTGGGCACCCCTTCCACTTCCTTGATCGAGGTGAGCTTGGCATACGCCGCATACGTACCTGGTGCAGGCATGCCCAGCGCGCGGATGCGCTCGGCAATCAGGTCCACCGCCAGTGCCAGCTCGTTGTATTGCGCCTCGAACATCAGGTGCAGTGTCTGAAACATTGGGCCGGTGACATTCCAGTGAAAATTGTGGGTTTGCAGATACAGCGTATAAGTATCCGCCAGCAGGCGGGATAGCCCTTCCGCAATCTGCTTGCGTTGGGTTTCGGGAATACCGAGATTGATATCCATGATGGACCTCCGATCAGTTGAATGAGGCGACGGTCACCTCATCTTATGCTATGCAATGGGCCTAGCCTTACAGCCCTGATTTCAAACCGCCCGCCGAGACTCCGCACTGGTTAGACGACCGCGCGGAGCCCAGCAGGGCATCGCCGCTGCTTAATCAGTGTGGCAAGTGATTGGACAAATCCGCCATCATCTGGGCCGCGCCCAGCAATACCACCGCCAGCCCAATCCAATGGCGCATCTGCAGACGCAGCGTCATGTGTATATGCGCAGGGTTTTGCATGGTCATCCTCCTGTTGATCGACCGGGCCGATTTCTGGCCCGGCCACATTCATGGACTAGGCGATCTCGCCTTCCGCGATACCCAATGCCTTGGCCACCCCCTTGCCATAAGCCGGGTCGGCCTTCAGACAGTTGGCGATGTGCCGCAGCTGGATCGCCTTGGGCGCCCCACCCAGCGAGCGCGCCGTGTTGTCGAACAATGCCTGTTGCTGGCTAGGGGACATCAGCCGGAACAACGCGCCGGGCTGCGAGTAGTAATCATCGTCCACTCGATGATCCCAATGCCCTGCCGCACCCTGAATCGCCAGTGGAGGCTCGGCATATGCAGGCTGCTGCGCCCACTGCCCTTGGTCGTTTGGCTCATAGCCAAGTATCCCGCCATGATTACCATCCACCCGCATCTGGCCATCGCGGTGATAGCTGTGGAATGGGCAGCGCGGCGCATTCACCGGAATCTGGTGATGATTGACACCCAGGCGATAGCGTTGCGCATCACCGTAGGCAAACAAACGGCCCTGCAACATCTTGTCGGGTGAAAAACCGATGCCTGGTACCACATTCGCCGGATTGAAGGCCGACTGCTCAACCTCAGCATGGAAATTCTCCGGGTTACGGTTCAGCTCCATCACGCCCACCTCGATCAGTGGGTAGTCCCGGTGCGACCACACCTTGGTCAGATCAAACGGGTTATAGGCCACCTGGTTGGCGTCCGCCTCTGGCATCACTTGCACGAACAGCGTCCAGCGCGGCCACTCACCCCGCTCGATCGACTCATACAGATCACGCTGATGGCTTTCGCGATCCTTGCCGATCAGCGTCTCAGCCTCCGCATCGGTCAAGCACTGAATACCTTGCTGGGTCTTGAAATGGAACTTCACCCAGAAACGCTCTTTCTGTGCATTGATGAAACTGAAAGTGTGCGAACCATAGCCGTTCATATGCCGATACGACGCCGGAATGCCGCGCTCAGACATGGTGATGGTGATCTGGTGCAATGCCTCCGGCAGCGACGTCCAGAAGTCCCAATTGTTCTTGGCACTGCGCATATTGGTGCGCGGGTCGCGCTTCACCGCATGATTCAGATCCGGAAACTTCAGCGGATCACGCAGGAAAAACACCGGCGTGTTATTCCCCACCAGGTCCCAATTGCCCTCATCGGTGTAGAACTTCACTGCAAAGCCCCGGATATCGCGCTCCGCATCCGCCGCACCCCGCTCGCCCGCCACCGTCGTAAAGCGCGCAAACAACTCCGTCTTCTTGCCGACCTCAGAGAAAATACGGGCACAGGTGAAACGAGTGATGTCATGCGTCACCGTGAACGTACCATACGCCCCCGAGCCCTTGGCATGCATACGGCGCTCCGGGATCACCTCACGGTTGAAATGCGACAGCTTCTCCAGAAACCAGACATCCTGCAACAACTGTGGGCCACGCGGCCCTGCCGTCATCACATTTTGATTGTCCACAACCGGCGCACCTGCCGCCGTCGTCAATTTTTTGCTGTCACTCATCTTCTTTCCTTTCATCATGATCAGTGGATGCGATGGGAAACCCTTGGAGATACCGCCGCCGTAGCAGTTCACCGACAGATGAAGATTAGTCCAAATTTGATCATTGTAAAAATATAATGATTTTTAATTATTAATAGTTACTGACTATCAAAAAGCAATGCCCCACCGCCCACCGCCTCATAGGTCGTAGCGGATACCGTATCGAACGTGTTCAGTGTGCTGAAAAAAAGAAAGGGTCAGGCGAGCTGTGTGTCGGCGGGTGGCGGCCCCCCAGCGCGGGCGTAGGCCACCAAGTCTTTCGGGTAGTACATCGAATCAATGGTCGTATCATCGATGCCATGCAGGTAAGCAATCGCCCCGGCCTCCCATGCCCAATAGCCATCGTAACCACCACCACCTTCGTCAGTCATGCCTTTATGGGCGTTGTACCAGCCCGTGCCTTTCATGCCGCCATACCATTTCTTCAAATAGGTCTTCAGATCCGCCAGCCGCTCTTCTGCCGTATCACCAGCCGTCGCATCCAGCAGTGGCTCGTAGGGCTCGTCGTGATAGAAGGTATCCAGATAAGGGCGCCCAGGCAGGTAACGGCTCAGCAGCTCCTCCACCAAGGCATCGTCCTGGTCATACTCCGAGCCCACGATCAGGCCATGCAGGCGCGGGATCAGGTCTTCCCGGTGCAGCAGGATCGCCAGCGAGAGCAAGCCGACATAGCGGACATAATCATCCAGATAGGCCAGATCGAATGCCGGATAGGTCGGGTCGGCCTTGGCCTCCCGCTCGAACAAGGCTTTCTTCTCGTAGAGATCCATGACCTGATCGATTTCCTGACGCAGCACTACAATGCTCTCTCCACCGGTATAGCGCAATTGCCAGTAATTGAAGAGATCAAAGGCGTAGGTGGCATATACATCAGCCATCCAAGCAGGGTTGCCTTGGTTATCAATCAGATTTTGCTTATGAACAGGCAAAAGCTGTGATATGAAAAATTGTTGATAATTTTTGTAATAGGCCTCGAAGAGAAATACTTGGCGCTTCCTCTCCATAAAACCAGTCAGATAGTTGGAAGGTAATGGTGGTTGGGTCATATCAACCCTCTTGACTCAGCTGTATGAACTGCACCACCTCGCCCATCATTGCCCTGTCTCCTCCCAGTACCAGATGGTCGCGCCCCAGGCGTTGCCTTCGATCACCGGCATCACCTCTCCCTGTTGGAACTGACGCCCGCCCCCTTTGCAGGCCGGGGATGTCCAGTACCCGCTGCGCGGGCAAGGCTGTCCAGCTTCGCAGCGCAGCCGTAATACAGGCTCAGCAGCGGATAGGTCGGCGGGTGGCGGCCCCCCAGCGCGGGCGTAGGCCACCAAGTCTTTCGGGTAGTACATCGAATCAATGGTCGTATCATTGATGCCATGCAGGTAAGCAATCGCCCCGGCCTCCCATGCCCAATAACCGAAATACCCACCCATGCCTTCGTCAGTCATGCCTTTATGGGCGTTGTACCAGCCCGTGCCCTTCATGCCGCCATACCACTTCTTCAAATAGGTCTTCAGATCCGCCAGCCGCTCTTCTGCTGTATCACCAGCCGTCGCATCCAACAGTGGCTCGTAGGGCTCGTCGTGATAGAAGGTATCCAGATAAGGGCGCCCAGGCAGGTAACGGCTCAGCAGCTCCTCCACCAAGGCATCGTCCTGGTCATACTCCGAGCCCACGATCAGGCCATGCAGGCGCGGGATCAGGTCTTCCCGATGCAGCAGGATCGCCAGCGACAGCAAGCCGACATAGCGGACATAATCATCCAGATAGGCCAGATCGAATGCCGGGTAGGTCGGGTCCGCGTACTGTAGACGCACATGCTTACCGCCCTCCTCGTAGCACTGGATGATCTCATCAAGCATCACAGGCAGGTCATTGATTGACTCCCCAGCTGTATAACGTAGATACAGGGCGTCCAGGAGCATATTGCCGTGTGTATGCCAAGCAAGTGCCAAACGATCAGGTGACGTCAGCTCAGGAATATCTTCTTTAAAATCGATAACTATCCCTTCTTGAAACCACTGCATATAGTTTCGGTAATAGTTTTCGAAGAGGAAGGGCTGCCGCTTACGTTTTTCAAAATCAGAGGGCAGGTTGAAAAGAGATGGTGGTTGGGTCATGTTGATCCTCTTTTGGCCTTTTCACTTCGGGCTACCTTCCTACGGCGCTCCTCAGCATCCAATTTAGCATCATCAAAAATACACGTCGCCTTATGTATGGCGTGTTCACTGTCTTTGGGTGCCTGCCCTTCTCCTTGTAAATATTTGAACCAATTAAATACCGCCACAGTATGCTCAAATATCTCCTCTATGCTGAACAGCAAAACGTGCCGTGTATATGGCATAACTTTGGAATTGCGAAGTAAATCACGTAGTGCTAAAGGATCTCCTGTGGCCTTGACAAGACGATCCCGAATCCACACATGACTCATCTGCATCACCTGCGGATCAGGCTTCCGAGGAGGTGGAGTGGATGGGGTCTGGCGGGTAGGTTGCTCCAGGCGTTTGTCCCCACGCTTTGTGCTGCGCCCTTTGCTGCTCGGTTGTTGCTTTTTCCAATCCCGGGTCAACTGTTTATAAGCTTCAAATTCCTGCTTGTCCTGAACGTCGCTGAGCATTGCGCTCAAGGGTGTTTTCGGGTCGGTGTAGGCTTTGGCCTCGATCACCGCATATGGCTTGCCATTTTGGCGGTTGGTGCGCCATACGGCGTCGATCCCACGGCCACGCGTGGTCAGGGGCCACAATGGCGTCATTGCGCCATTGTCATTGAGCTTACGGGGTGCCTTGGGGTCTTGGTTCGTCCATCTGCCGTCCTGGCCTCGGTCGTGTGCCACCCAGCCTGCGGCCCAGCCTTGCTCGACCACCCAGTAATCCGCCATGTGCTCGCCCAGCACGCCTTTGAAGTACAGGCTATGCTGGGCCAGTGTCGAGGTGGCGGCGGTAAAGGCATTGTATCGGTCAGCATGGGCGACACTGCTGTGCTCTTTCGACTGGCTGGCGGTGCCGCCTTTGGCGTTGGGCTTGTCCGCCTGCCTGGGTGCGCTCTTGCTGACATAGTCGGGCTCGGCGGCGTTGTTTGGCTGTTTTTTGAGCCAGCCCCGCACTTCAGCAGAAAATTTGCTGAATTGGTGGTTCAGGCTGTGCTGCAGGTTGTTGACGGTGGTGGTGATCCGTTGCCGGGTATGGGCATCCAGCGCCTCTACCAGTCGATTGCTCTTCAGGGTGTCGGTCAATGTCTTGATGTGAGGCTGCAGCTTTGACACATCGAGCATATCGAGCACGGCCTGCTCAGGGTTGCCACGGCCCAGTCGGCGCAGCATGGACAACAGCTCGCTCGCCGGCGCATGCCCTTTCCTGATGGTGCGCAGAGCGCGTTTGATGGCGTCGCCCCCGCCTGGCACCACGCCGATCAAGGCGGTGATGAAGTTGAACCAGGCTTCGTACCCGTCAGGCTGATCTGCGATGTCAATCAAGCCAAGGATGATGTCTCGTGCATCGATGGCCTGCCCGACCACCGGCACCATGCCCAATACCACGTCCAACAACATGGCCGCTGGGCCGTCGTATTCGCCTTTGACGAATTGCTTGGCGGCAGACCAGGCCTCGTCAAACCAGGAGCTCGGAGAGGAGGAACTGCTGGCCGCTTGGCCGACGTGCCGCATGCTGCTGGAAAAGGCAACGGTACCTGGGCCACTCATGTTTTATCTGCCTGGCTGTCCAGAAAGCCCTCGGGAAGCCAAAGGGCGAGGTCATCACCGGCACTGTCCCCAAGGGCCAGTTGGGCACAATAGTCGAGCTGCTCCGCTGTGACCTGCTCGGTCCAGAACGACTCGAATGCGGCGTAATGCCGCTGCAGATTGGTGAATGCCTCTTCATAGCTCGATGCTTTGCTACCCAACAGCGGGTTGGCGGGAAGTTCGACAAGCGGTCGATATGGCGCGGGGTCTTCACCAAAATGCACCACACATCCACCGGGTGGAATCTGCATACCACGTTGCTCCCTTGATCGTTGTCATGATCTGAGGTGCCGCCAATGCACAAGCACCGGTGCTTCTGCAGACCGCAGCGGGCGGGCAATCCAGCCCAAGCCCGCTGCGTTACTTCGAGTGATGGAATCAGCTCAATACCATGATCGCATCGGCCTCGACCACGCCGCCGCGCGGCAGGCTGGCCACGCCGATGGCCGCACGGGCGGGATAGGGCTCGGCAAAGTATTGCGACATGATTTCGTTGAATTTGCTGAAATTGCCCAGGTCGGTCAGGTAGGCGTTCAGCTTGACGATGTCACGGGTGGTGCCCCCGGCTGCTTCGCACACGGCGCGCAGGTTCTTGAACATCTGATGGGTCTGGGCTTCGAAGCCTTCCGCCATCTGCATGGTCTGCGGGTCCAGGCCGATCTGGCCGGACAGGTAGACGGTGCTGCCCGCCACGACAGCTTGCGAATAAGTGCCGATGGCCTTGGGGGCGTGTTCGGTAGCGATGATTTCTTTTTTCATGGTGTCTCCTCGATCAGGAAAAGTTGGAGTAAATCATTGAGATAACGCTGGCCAGCCAGCGTGGGGCGAATGCTGGTGTGGTCGCGTGTGATCAGGCCCTTTTGCTCGGCAACCTGCAAAGCGGCCTCGATGCTGGTCAACTGCAGGCCGGTGCGCTCGGCAAACAGTTGGGGCTCGAACCCACCGGTCAGCCGTAGCAGATTCATCATGAATTCGAAGGGCAGCTCATCCAGCGTGACATGTCGCTGTTCCTGGATAGGCGTGCCCGCCGCGATCTGCTGCAGATATTGGGCGGGTTGCTTGTAACGCATTTCGCGCACGATACGGTCATGAAACGACAGTTTGGAGTGCGCCCCGGCACCGATGCCCAGGTAATCACCAAACTGCCAATAGTTCAGATTGTGCCGACAATGCCGGCCAGGCTTGGCAAAGCCCGATGTTTCGTAGTGATCGAAACCAGCCTCGGCCAGCGTCTGTTCGACCATCTCCTGCATGTCCGCCGACAATTCATCGTCGGGCAGCGCTGGCGGGTAACGATAGAACAGGGTGTTGGGCTCCAGGGTCAGGTGATAGGCCGACAGGTGGGTGGAGCCCATGGCGATGGCGGCGCGCAAATCCTGTTCAGCTTCGTCCAGGGTCTGCGCTGGCAAGGCATACATCAGGTCGAGGTTGAAATTGTCGAAGTGCTGGTGGGCGATCTCGATGGCACGACGTGCCTCGCGATCATCATGGATGCGCCCCAATGCCTGGAGATGCCGGGGGTTGAAGCTCTGGATGCCGATCGACAGACGGTTGATGCCCGCCGCACGGTAGTCGCGGAACTTGGCGGCCTCGAAGGTGCCTGGGTTGGCCTCCAGGGTGATCTCGGCGTCGGCGTGCAGCTGCACCCTCGCCCGGATGTCGCATAGCAGGCGATCCAGCCCAGCAGCCGAGAACAGGCTGGGGGTGCCGCCCCCGAAAAAGATCGAAACCACCCGCCGCCCCCAGATCGAGGGCAAGGCCAGCTCCAGATCACGCACCAGCGCATCCAGATAGCTGGCTTCGGGCAGCTCGCCACGTGACTCGTGCGAGTTGAAGTCGCAATAGGGGCATTTGCGTACACACCAGGGCAGGTGGATATACAAAGCCAAGGGCGGCAGCGCCTGTAGCTGCCAATGACGGCGCCCGCTAGGCATGGCGATACCGCTCATGCTGCTTGCAACCGCTTGACCAGGGCCTGCAGGGCCTGGCCACGATGTGACAGGCTGTTCTTGATGTCGGCACCCAGCTCCGCCACGGTGGCCTGCTCGGCAGCCACCCAGAACAAGGGATCATAGCCGAAGCCCCCCTCCCCTTGCGCCGTGGTCAGGATCTCACCCTGCCATTCACCCTCGGCAATGATGGGTTGCGGGTCATCGGCATGGCGCACAAAGACCAGCACACAGTAGTAGTGGGCACGCCGGTTGGGCTGGCCCGCCAATTCGGCCAGCAGTTTTGCGTTGTTGCGGGCATCGGCTTTGGGCTCGCCCGCGTAACGTGCGGAATGGACGCCCGGTGCGCCACCCAGCGCATCAACACAGATGCCCGAGTCATCCGCCAGGGCGGGCAGGCCAGTCAGGCGAGCGGCATGGCGGGCTTTGGCCAAGGCGTTTTCCACAAAGGTGCAATGTGGCTCCTCGGCTTCGGGCACATTCAGCGCGCCTTGTGGAATAGGCTCGTAACCCAAGGGGGACAACAAGGCGTGGAATTCACGTAACTTGCCCGCATTGTTGCTGGCAATGACGATTTTGTTCATAGGGAAATCCTGAAAACAGCTTGGACAGTCGGCCCGCCCGAATACACGGGTACCGCATGCTGACCACCCGCCAGACGACAGGGCAACACGCCCGCCATCCGGTTGGCGCTTGGTGGTGCAGGCCAATCGGCTATACACTCGCCAATCGATCAAGCCCGAAGGTTACCGCAACTCTGTGTCGGCTACCAGCGGGCGAAACGCTGATGCGGGCGGCGCCAGGAGAGAATCAGGCTGGCCGCCCGCCACCCGATTCCAACGAGATGATTCACCATGCCCGCACTGTACGATAAAGCCATTCTTGTCGATCTGCTCAGCAGTGGTCTGCTGGCCTTGCTGCTGCTACTGCTGCGGATCTTGATCCGCCGTGCCGTACAGGCCCGCGAGGATCTGTCGATCGAGGTGCGTCGCCGCTGGCTGGTCAGTTTACGGAATGCAGGGCTGTTGCTGTTCGTATTCGGGCTGGTTTTCATCTGGGGCAGCGAGATCCGCACTTTTGCCGTGTCCGTGGTGGCAGTGGCGGCAGCCCTGGTAGTAGCCACCCGCGAGCTGATCATGTGCTTGGTGGGCGCGGTCTATCGCACCAGCTCACGCGCCTTTGATGTGGGGGACATGGTGGAGCTGAACGGCGTCAAGGGCAAAGTCGTGGATCTCAACCTGCTGTCCACCACCTTGCTGGTCAGCAAGCAGGCCAGCGGGCAAAGCTCCGTCGCCCGCCTGGCGACCATTCCCAACAGCCTGCTGTTCGGCCAACCCGCATTCAACGACGCCCTGCTGGGTGAGCACACCTTGCATCTGATCACCGTTCCGCTGTCGGTGACAGATGATTGGCAGCGGGCAGAACGCTTACTGCTGGAAGCAGCCAACGCTGAGTGCCAGCCTTATCTGGAACAGGTGAACCTGCATGTGGAGATGCTGGAACGCAGCCGCTCATTTGATATGCCAGGGGTGGGGCCGTGGGTGCGCATACGTTGGCATGACCATGAGCAGCTCGATCTGGAGCTGCAGGTGCCGTTGCCACTACAAGGCCGCAGCCATGCCGAGCAGCGCATTCTGAAAGCCTTCCTGAAGGCCTGGCAGGCACCCGCCCAGCCCCCCACTGAAACATGCGGGTCAGCACCCTGATGGGCTTGGGGCTTGGAGGTGGTGCAGTGTCACCACCTAGTCGAATTTCCAGTCCAGATAGATACCGCGCCTGCGGATACGTACTTTCATCCGCTCACCACCCAGCTGCACCTCGATCCGCCGCGCCATGGCTTTTCGCAGCTCCTGATCTTTTGCCTGGGCGATCGGGTCTGGCGGGGAGTCGATCAAAAAACCCGGCTTGGGCTGTAAGGACAAGGGTAAGGCTGGCATCAGGTCAGGATCAACCAGGCGGATCTTCAGAGGGATGGCGATCGGGTTGGGTGGCGGGTCAACGATGACATGCGGACTATCATTCAGCTGCACCGCCTCAGCGTCGATTTCAGCGGCAGCGAGCTGGCAGCAAGGTTGCACCACAACCCAGCCACAGACCAGCATCATGATTCGCCAGCGCATCACAACCTCCTTGACAGGTTGAACCGCCCCTATCTGTACTTAATATTAGTATTCCCTGATCCACCTGCCAATATGTCTATTTACGTATCATTCAATCATTTCGAACCTACAACAGAACACCCTCCACCCTGGCCAGACATGGACAGGACAAATACAACCATAGCATCAAAACATTTCATTGACAGGCAATGGCCGAACACCGGGCCTAGAGCTGTTTCGATCTGAATTCAAGGCTATACTGGATACAACGGACGTGATCGTCGATATCGCGGTTTGATTGACATGACTTCACGGCGCTGTGCCGGAACCATGGCAGCAGCGCCCGCAGCGGCCCGCTCATGATCCACACCAGCCTTGCCTCACCGGCCATTTCATTTGCCACCTCAGCCAGCCTGCACAGCCCAGGCTGCAGCTGCGCCATGTGCGCCGCGTCATTGGCCACCCCGCCCTTGCAGATCGGCACCCAGGCTGACCCCGCCAAGCAAGAGCGTGCCGAGCAACAAGCCATCCGGCGCCTACAGCAGCGGGATCAGCAAGTGAAAGCTCATGAACTGGCGCATATCGCCGCCAGCGGTGGCTTGGCGCAAGGCGGGCCGAGCTATGTCTATCAACGTGGGCCGGACGGCCAGAACTATGCTATCGGCGGCGAGGTCAGCATCGATACGGCGGAGGGCAAGACGCCCGAGCAGACAATCGAAAAGGCGCAGCTGATCCGCCGAGCCGCATTGGCGCCTGCAGATCCCTCGTCACAGGATCGATCCATCGCTGCCCTGGCCACCCAGATGGAGTGGCAAGCCCGCGCTGAGCAAACACAGCAGCGGCAGCAGGAAAATGCCGTCAGCAAGGCGCTGAATGGCGAACGCAATGCAGCCATCCGCAGCTACACTGGCGAGCCGAACGCGCCGCTGTTTGACATCTCTGCATGATCAGGCAATCAGGTTCCGGTGCCGCTATGGCAACAGAACCTGCACGCTCACCGATTTCGCATGAAGTCGGCGGTTTTCCAGAATGACACCTCCAGATGCTCACGTAGCGCGTCATCCATCGGGACTTCTGCCATGGCCTGCAGCATGCACAATATCCATTGATCCCGTGCTTCCTCATCCACCGGGAAGGGCATGTGGCGAGCACGCAGCATAGGGTGGCCGAATTTCTGGATGAACAGATCCGGGCCGCCCAGCCAGCCAGACAGAAACATGAACAGCTTTTCGCGTGAGCTGGTCAGGTCTTCCGGGTGCATGTCCCGCAGCGGCTTGACGCGTGGGTCGGTTTCCATATGGTCATAGAAGCGATCCACCAGCTGCCGCACCACGGCCTCGCCGCCCAGCAGTTCATAGGGGGTCAACTCTGCCATCATTTCACCTCGACCGGTGCGACACGGGACGCCGCCAGCTTGGCCCGCTCACGGGCGATGTCGATGGTCTCGCCATTGGCCAAGGCCACCCCCATCCGCCGACGGGTAAACGACTCTGGCTTGCCGAACAGGCGCAGGTCAGATTCCGGCACCGATAACGCGTCAGCCACGCCATCAAAGGCAATGCCTGCTGCATCCACGCCACCATAGATCACCGCCGAGGCGCCAGGCTGTTGCATGCGGGTATCAACAGGCAAGCCCAGAATGGCCCGTGCATGTAACTCGAATTCCGAGTAGCGTTGCGAGCACAGTGTGACCAGGCCGGTATCATGCGGGCGCGGGCTGACCTCTGAGAACCAGACCTGATCGCCCTTCACAAACAATTCAACACCGAACAGGCCCCGACCACCCAGGTTATCCGTCACCGCCTTGGCGATCTCCCGCGCCTTTAACAAGGCAGTCTGGCTCATCGGCTGGGGTTGCCAGCTTTCGACATAATCCCCCTTGACCTGCACATGGCCGACCGGCTCGCAGAAATGGGTTTCGATGCCACCCGCCGCGTCACTGGCCCTTACTGTCAACTGGGTGATTTCATAGTCGAAATCGATGAAACCTTCTACGATCACGCGCCCTTGGTTCACCCGGCCACCGGATGCCGCGTAGTCCCACGCCGCAGCCACCTCGTCCGGGCCATACACAGTGGATTGGCCCTTGCCCGATGAAGACATGACCGGCTTGACCAGGCAGGGGTAGCCGATCCCTTGATCAATGGCGGCCTGCAAGGCGGCCAGGCTATCTGCAAACGCATAAGGCGAGGTCGGCAGGCCCAGGGTTTCCGCCGCCAGCCGGCGAATACCTTCCCGATTCATCGTCAACTGTGCTGCGCGGGCGGTTGGGATGACCTCGGCCAAGCCAGCTTGTTCGATCTCCAGCAACATGTCGGTGGCAATGGCTTCAATCTCCGGCACGATCAGGTGCGGGCGCTCTTGCTCCACCAGCTGCCGCAATGCGAGCGGATCAGCCATATTGATGGCGTGCCAGCGATGGGCCACCTGATGTCCCGGCGCGTGCGGGTAGCGATCCACTGCGATGACCTCCACACCTAGGCGCTGCAGCGCAATGATCACCTCTTTGCCCAATTCGCCACTGCCCAGCAGCATGACACGGGTCGCTCCACTCGTCAGTGGGGTTCCAATTCGCATAACCTTCTCCGGATATTGATATACAATGCCCACCCCCAAGCTGGGTGGCGCTCTGGCGGGCTGTTTTCATTCGAGGGCGATTCTAGGCGCTGTCGCTGATGTTTCATAGCCTTTCCGTCAACGGGGCCTGAATCAGATCAACACGAGCCACGCGACCATGCCAACGTAATCCAACGACCGCCAGCCTGAAAGCTCGGCTGCGCTTGCCCAAAAAGCAGCTATAACAAGAGAACTCATTATCCGTCATCGGAGTCCTTCGGAATGATTGCAAATCTTCGCATCGGCGGGCGCATTGCGCTCGGATTCGGTTTATTGATCGCGTTACTGATCATCACGTCTGTACTGAGTTTCATGGCGGGTGTTCGACAACGTAGTGACATTGAACAATTGGTCAACAAACAGATCGCTGCCGGTCTGGGTGCATCTGACATGCTGTATCGATCCATGCTGCTGCGGCGCTTCGAGAAAGACCTGATCATCAATCTGCAAGATGCCGCCAAGGTGGAAGAGTACAAGCAGAAATGGGACAAAGCACTGGCGCAGTTCAAAGAGTCCGAATCGAAGATCGCCACCTTGGTGGGTGATGATGGTAAGGACATAATGAAGCAGTTCGACGAATCGATGGCGGCTTATAGCACCGGCTTCAGCAAGGTCCACGAAGGCGTCAAGAGCAACAGTTACCCCAGCCCGGAGGAAGCGAACAAGGCCATGTCCGCTTTCAAGAAGCCCATCCATGAGATGGAAGAAGGCATTGGCAAATTCCAGGCATTGCAGCTGCAACAGGCCCAAGACAAAGCCGACAGCACCTTGATCGCCGCCAAGATCTCGACCCAGACAGCATTGACTATCAGCTTCGTGGCGATTGCTTTGGGTTTGGTGGCTGCCTGGCTGATCGCCCGCTCGATCACGAAACCATTGGGTGATCTGCAGGTTATCATGGCCGATATCGAACAGAGCGGCGATCTGACCCGCAAGATCCCATCGATAGGTAATGATGAGATCAGCCACACCTCCCACGCCTTCAACAATCTGATCGAAAGCCTGCGGCTGGCATTGAATGAGGCTCAGCGTAGCGCAGCCGAGCTGCGTGATGCCTCGCTGAATCTGAATAACGCTTCGGAACAGGTTTCCAAGGCTTCCGGCATGCAGGTCGAGGCGGCTTCCTCGACAGCTGCGGCAGTTGAACAGATGACAGTCAGCATCGGCCTGGTGGCCAGCAATTCGCGCGATGTGGAGTACGACGCCAAGATGGGCCTGGATCTGAGCCGGAAAAGCACAGACATTGCCAATACCACATCAAAGGAAATCAAGCTCATTGCCGATGTCATCTCGCAATCCACCCAGGTCATCGGCTCACTCAGTCAACGCTCCCAGGAAATCGGCGGCATTGCACAGGTTATCAAGGACATTGCCGACCAGACCAATCTGCTGGCCCTGAATGCAGCCATCGAGGCCGCCCGGGCCGGGGAACAAGGGCGTGGTTTCGCCGTGGTTGCCGATGAAGTCCGCAAGCTGGCGGAGCGCACCAGCCAGGCCACTGCGGAAATCTCCCGGGTGATTGATGCGGTGCAACAAGATACACACTCTGCCGTGCGCAGCATGAGCGATGCCAGCGAACGGGTGAACAAAGGGGTCACCCTTACTGAGCAGGTCAGCAGCTCGCTGGATGAAATCAGCCATTTCTCATCCGCCACCACCAGCAAGATGGCAGAGATCTCGACCGCCATTGCCGAGCAAAGTGCCGCGAGCACGCAAATTGCACAGAACATCGAGCAAATTGCGCAGATGAGCGATGAAAACAGCAATGCCATCCGTCAAACCACCCACTTGGCAAGCAGATTGCGGGAGACAGCAGAGACACTGGATTCGCTGGTTAGACGCTTCCGCATTCACACAAGCTGAGGTAGGCTTGCGCCTTTTCACCCGAACACAGAAGGATTGCCATGAGTTTGACCGAACACCCGTCCGGCCTGATCACCGAAGATTTGCTCGTGGGCGAAGGCGCCACCGCCAACCCCGGCCAGTTGGTGACCGTTCATTACACCGGCTGGTTGACCGATGGCAGCAAGTTTGATTCCAGCCTGGATCGCAACGACCCTTTCCGCTTCCAGCTTGGCGGCGGCCAAGTGATCAAGGGCTGGGACGAAGGCGTCGCTGGCATGAAGATCGGCGGCAAGCGCAAGCTGACCATCCCGCCCGAATTGGGCTATGGCCAGTACGGCGCGGGCGGCGTGATTCCACCCAATGCCACGCTGGTCTTCGAGGTAGAGCTATTGGCCGTTCGCTGAGGCAGGACACAAGCCACACCGCGATGAAAAAAGGTGCCGATCGGCACCTTTTTCTTTTTCACTTCAACTGAAGCGGTCATCCAGCCTGTTGCTGATTGCTCAACTCAATCAACCGCTGCAACCGGTACTTGGCTTCGCCACTCTCCAGCGCATCTTTGGCCCGCTCAATGCCTGTCTCCAGAGTGTGCGCCACACCAGCCGTGTAGATCGCCGCACCCGCATTCAGCAACACAATGTCCCGGGCCGGGCCGGGCTCGTTGTCGAGCACACTCAATAACATGGCCGCGGATTGCTCTGCATCGACGGTGCGGATGGCATCCAGCTCGGTGGTTTGAATGCCGAATTGGCCAGGGTGGATCTGATACTGGCGGATCTCACCTTGCTTCAGCTCAGCCACCCATGTCTCACCATTCAACGTGATTTCATCCAGCCCATCACTGCCGTGCACAACCATCACATGACGGCTGCCCAGCTGTTGCAAAACACGCGCCTGGATACCGACCAGATCCGGGTGAAATACCCCCATCACCTGATTCTCAGCCCCGGCAGGGTTGGTCAGGGGCCCCAGGATGTTGAAAATGGTACGCACCCCCAGCTCCTTGCGCACTGGCGCGACATATTTCATGGCACTGTGATAATTGGGGGCAAACATGAAACCGACCCCAACCTCATCAATGCAATGCCCAACTTGCTCAGGAGTGAGGTTGAGATTGACGCCAAGCGCTTCCAACACATCCGCGCTGCCTGACTTGGATGATACCGAGCGACCACCATGCTTGGCCACCCGCGCGCCCGCCCCCGCCGCAACAAACGCCGATGTCGTGGAGATATTGAAGGTATGGGCCTTGTCACCACCTGTGCCGCAGGTATCCACCAGATGAAAACGATCACGTACCGGCACCTTGGTTGAGAATTCGCGCATGACCGAGGCCGAAGCTGCAATCTCGGAAACCGACTCGACCTTGACCCGCAACCCGATCAGAATCGCTGCAACCTGCGTCGGCGCCACTTGCCCGGACATGATCTGCCGCATCAGCGACACCATCTCGTCATAAAACAGCTCATTGCCATCAATCAGCCGGTTCAACGCGGCCTGAGGGGTGATCATGCTTTTACTCCCAACTAGAATGCGCAAGGACTGCGCCAATGTGTCAGCTCAACCCCGTTGAGCCACTATCAAAACCGGGCTTGCCTGGAAGGCGCGAACCCGGCACGCCCGCCCGATTCATACCACGCCAATACCCCCACAGCAGGAGATGCGCAGCCGACTCGGCATACAGCGCGCAGATGGCTCGGGCACTGGTCAGATACCGACGCTTGCACCAGAAGCGGATCATCGACCAGACATCAGCCGTCACCCCGCCCACATCAAATCACAGTGATTGGCCTGTATGCGATGATCACGAACCAAGCTGGCAGGCCGGATGCCCCGCCTCGCGCCAGTTCACCACCAACCCGAAACCATGTGATTCATCTCTAGGCAAAGGCTTCCAGAAAGTTCCTCAGCATCTGGTGACCTTGTTCAGTCAAAATGGATTCAGGGTGAAACTGCACCCCCTCGATCGGCAATGTCTTGTGCCGCACGCCCATGATCTCGCCATCTTCCGTCCAAGCGGTGATCTCCAGGCAATCAGGCAGGCTTTCACGCTCAATCACTAGGCTATGATAGCGGGTGCAAGTCACCGGATTCGGCAATCCCTTGAACACCCCTACATCCAGATGATGAACTGGCGACACCTTGCCATGCATCAATTGCTGCGCATGCACAATCTTGCCGCCAAATGCCTGACCTATGCTCTGATGGCCCAGGCACACCCCCAGAATCGGCAGCTTACCTTGAAAGCGATGAATGGCCGGCACCGACACACCTGCCTCATTGGGGGTACACGGCCCTGGGGACAAGACCAGATACTTAGGTTGCAGTGCAGCAATCTCATCCAATGAGATCTCATCATTGCGATGCACCACCACCTCCTGCCCTAGCTCACCAAAATACTGAACCAAGTTATAGGTGAAGGAATCATAGTTATCGATCATCAGCAGCATAATTATTCTAATCCTTTGATTTATCAGGCCATCGCCTATTTTGCCGCCGATCGATACCCGCTTTTCCTTCGCTGGGGTGGGTGGGCGGCGCTGTGGCACCCGAAAGGGCACATTATTACAGCCGCCGCCATCATTGGTCTAGGCTCTGTTGGCAGAGCTTCATGCTGCGTGCCAACCCCATTTTCAGGCAAGGTCGGGCGGCAAACATGTTTCATACCTGGCGGAGCATATAGGAGCGGCTGACCCGATTGCGGCAAGATCCAAGTACAACGGCCTATATCAGCCAAGACAGTACTGGTCTTGCAATGTCATCTGGGCGACCGGGTCGCTCATTGAATCGCCGGTCAAACCAGCCGTTCGCTGGCTTCGGCGCGTGTGGCAATCGGAAAGACTATGACAAGCGGCTTGCAGAACAGCATCTGCCGCTGAATTGACAACTTGTTGGCAGGGTATTGGATCTACAGCTTACTGTCCGCCACTCGACCGACGATCACGCTGATATTGCGCATGATGGCGTTACATTTGACGCAACGAACGTCGCCGGAGGCATGCAGGTAGAATTGCTCGCACGCACAGCGGGTACAATAAAATGCAGGTCCAAAATCCTCGTGGCGAACCGTCTTGGGACGATAACTTGCCAGCTCGACTACACTACCCATCTTGGGCTTCTCCAGTTACAACGTCATTCCAATCTTATCCAGGCCAATCCATCCAGCAGCTCGGCCCTTTGGCTGACTCTCCAAGCGGTGTATCAGCACTTAATAATACTGTAGCAAAATTCAAACGACATGAATATATGTAAAAACCACTATTTTCTCGAAAATCAAATCGCGTCAGACAAACGGTTAATCTTCATTATGTTGCGTCGCACAAAATACAATGAATGTGACTGACTTCATATTCAGATCAGAACCTGTCGTCAGCCACATTACTTCCTGACCAACCCTACAGAAAATACAATCGTTGAAATTCATATTCCCTTTATTCTTTCCAAGCAATTTTCCATGAAAACTGCGTTCTTATTCGCAACAAATACCCACAATTCTTTCCAGGTCACATGATTCATGCCTTCACAGCTAGGCCAGCCGCCTACTCTGAATTCTTTTTGTATTGATCAGATAGCGTGGTGATATATGTCTATGCTGCGCCACTTCCAAACTATTGCATCGAAGCCAGATATTATTCCAACTCAATAATACGCACTGGCATTCATCATTCATTCAGATATCTCCGGATCAACCAGGGCGATATACGTGCTCAGGCGCCATGGTTATACTGAAAACCCCTTTTTCTATTGCACCGCACCTAAATATGCCCACACCACCCCTCGCCAATCGCCTGCACCACATTGAACCCTTCCGCGTGATGGCATTGCTGGCCCGTGCCAAAGCACTGGAAGCGGCGGGTAGAGATGTCATACACATGGAAATTGGCGAGCCGGACTTCCCTACTCCCCCTGCCATCGTCGAGGCAGGTATCCGAGCGCTGCAAGCCGGGCACACCTCTTACACCCCAGCGCTTGGCATTCCGCTGCTGCGGCAAGCAATTGCTGATTTCTATGCAGATCACTATGGGGTAGCGATTCCTGCTGCCCAAGTTGCAGTCACCCCTGGCGCCTCTGGTGCGCTGCAGCTGGCCCTGAGCGCACTGCTTTCTCCTGGGGATGAGGTCATCCTGAGCAATCCAACTTACCCATGCAATCGCCACTTCATTCAGATGTTTGAAGGGGTGCCGATCATGGTGGATGTCGGCCCAGCGGAGAATTACCAATTGACCGCCGCCAAGGTGGCAGCCCACTGGAGTGCGCGTACCAAGGCTGTCATGGTGGCAAGCCCGGCCAACCCGACAGGCACATTGATCGCACCAGATGAGCTGGACAGGATCGGGCAGCTCTGCCAGGAGCGTGGTGCAGTATTGATTGTTGATGAAATCTATCAGGGACTGGTCTACGACGGGCCTGATCGGAGCGTGCTGAGCAGCCATGCTGGTGCGCTGGTCATCAACAGCTTCTCCAAATATTTTCAGATGACAGGCTGGCGACTAGGCTGGATGGTGGCACCCGAGTACATGATGCCTGCCATCGAAAAGCTGGCCATGAACGCCTTTCTGTCACCCTCTGCGCCTTCGCAATATGCCGCCTTGGCAGCTTTCGAGCCAGATACGCTGCGGCTGGTGGAATCCCGCCGCCAAGCGCTCCGGGCGCGGCGTGACTATTTGACTCATGCCTTGTTGGCGCTGGGCTTTGACATCCCTGCACCACCGCAAGGCGCCTTCTATGTCTACGCCGATGCGCGACGGCACACCCGGCATGCCGAGCAGTTTGCCGCCGACCTACTGGAGGCCCACTATGTGGCCGTTACACCCGGCATCGATTTTGGCGGGCCAGGCGCCGATCAGGCATTACGCTTCGCTTACACCACCAGCCTGCCCAGGCTGCAAGAGGCAATTCAGAGAATCAAGACATTCATTGATAGTTAAATAATGATTTACAGTTAAACCCATAAATGACAAGGAAATATCTTGTTTTTTTCCCATGACTGGCGCATCGAAAAGATTGAAAATCAGTGTTTATTCAGTTTACCATTGCATAATCAGAACAATAACCCTGCTCCAGCATATTAAATAAGACAGAATCAGGTGCGGGCAGGAACAGGGAACCTAGAAAGGCTTACGATGTTTGATTTCAAGGGGCTGATTTCTGCCCTGTTGCGCCGCCCCCCGTCTGACGGCGTGCACAACCTCAAATCTGCTACCATTTGGGTTCAAGAATTACCTCAAGGTGATATCCACCAGGCCCAGATCGAGATCGTCAAGACCATCAGTGCACTGAATGCCAATCCCAAATTGGGTGCCAAAGAGCGATTCAAGACCATTCTCTACCTCGATGAAAAAGCGCAGGCGCTACAAACTTCACTCTGCGACGATTACATTGCCGACACTGGGTTTGGTAGACATTATCTGCCGACGATCATGGCATTCTGGTCGGAAATGGCGAATGCCTATAAAACCTGCCTGCGACAATATGTCGAAAAGCCAATACGCAGCTTGAGTGCAGATCTGCCTTTGATCACCGTGCGCGGCCTTTATCATTTCAGCATGATCGCCAGGTGGCACCACCTCCGCTATCTTCCCGTGGATGCACGAATCTGGCGCAACCTGCACCGCCTTTACCTGTTTTCCGAGACAGAAGGGTTTGCCAACGAGCCGATCAAACGCTTTCCAGATCAACTACCCACCACCACCAGCCAAACCTATCTGGCGGCATTGATGCTGGACCTGGCAGCGCCGACTTCCTTGCTTCCCACCCAGATCCTGCAAGTCTCGACGTGGCTTGAAAGCTGGGCTCAACACCTGACGCTGGATAGTCAGGTTCGTCCATACCGCCAACTGTTCGCCGTGAATCTGGAGGAGTCCAAACCCGCCAGAAAACTACGGCGCAACATGGTCGATACCAAGTACCGCTACTGGAGCACCGACACGCTGATCGAGCATATCGAGCACGTCATCGAACAGATCCGTCAGGGGGAATTGCCAGCCAGACTGGGACTGGGTGAGAGTTTCCGCTTGCCTGGGGGGTTGGATCTACTGGAGACCATTGCCAACCGCTGGTCACGCGAGGGGGCCAGCGCAACACGGAAACATGAACGCCAGCCGGAGAAAAAGAACATACAGGTCATTCATGGCTTTCAGGAAACGCTGGAACAGCTACGCCACCCTGAGCGCTTCAAGCCTGCACGGCACGCAGGCAAAAGTAACGCAGGTTTTGAAATCGTTGCCAGCACGATGCCCGCCATGCCAGAACGCGAAGCGGTGCAGCTGGATATCGAGGTGCGCGAATGGAAATTGGAGAATGCCAGCCCTTATGGCATCGGTGCCAGCTTCACTTCTGAATTCGATGACGATCTGGTGGTGGGCGACTTGATTGGACTCAAGCCAGAGGAACAAACCCGCTTTGCAATCGGTATTGTGCGACGCATTCAAAAAGACAAATCGGGAAATGTATACGCTGGCATCGAAACCATCAACCACACACCGATTCTGGTTGAATTGCATGCAGAGCAGCTGGACGATGCTGTATCGGTCGCCCACAGCACCGGCCATTCACAAGCCATTTATCTGCCGGAGGCAGACGGCGGCGCTATCCCACGTTGCCTATTGCTCCCTGCAGATCATTTTGCATCAGGCAAGATCGTACAGATGCGGGCTCAGGGCAAGGCATTCACCATCAAGCTCAAACCTGCCATCGAACAAACCACGGACTACGCTCGTGCACCCTTTGCTGTGCTTGCCAAACATGTGGTTGCACTGGCTGTTTGAAGCCACCAGAGCCAGCCCAAAAGCACAAAAGCCGTGGCATCAGCCACGGCTTTTGTGCTTTTTACCGCCATTTCACGGCCCATCGGCGGACAGAGCTTGGCGCTTCATGTAGCAAGCATCCCGCCTACCCAATCAAGCCGCCTACCCGATGCCTGCAAGATGCACCATGCCGTGTCGGATAGGTAATACAATCACCCTTCCAGCAGGGCTTTCTTCAATTCATCCTGCACAGGCTTTTTACCCAGCCAGATACGCAGCAGCGCTGCTTGGAAATCCGCGCCTGAGATGACCTCTTTCGCTTGATTGCGGACTGTGATGCGCGTTCCACCATCTGAGCCGAAATCAAGCAGTATCACATCCCCTTCCTTGACCTCCCGAACTGCCTTGAAGATCTTTTCCATCTCAGCGATCTTCGGTTGGATGGCAGCCAGCTCCGGGCCAGTCGTATTCGCTACGATTCCCTCTTTGAAGGCATCCAGCATTTTGTCCGCCTCGACATCTCGCTTCATGACGAGCACCACACGCCGGGTTTGCTTGCTGGCGATGATTGCTTCGGCATCTTTACTCTTTCCAGTCAGATACAGACCGGCCACGTACACCTTGGCCAATCCGAATCGACTACGCACGCCCGCGCCATTCAGCGCCAGCTCCGTGCCCGTCACATTGACCTTGTCATCCAACTTGACGCCCGCCACCTCTGCCGCCATGGCAGGTAAAGATGCCACGCTGAGCAGCAACACAGCCAACCATTGTTTCACCGTCATCCCCTTTATCTTTATCTCGATTTCATAATCATCATTGAAGCTCATCCGTCAAACGGATGGCGTATTCAGCCGTGGAACGGGGCCTATCATGCAATGAACCCGGTCATTTCTTGACCAATGGGCAAGTGCTTTGAGCCAACGGCTTGAACACATTGTCTGCCTTGAGCGCACGCTTGATCCGCAACAGATCCCATTGTGCTTCGCCCTTTGATTCGAGCGGCTTTTTCACTTCCATCAGATACATATCATGCATCATGCGACCGTCCTCGCGGATATAGCCATCCTTCGCGAAAAAGTCATTGATCTTGGTGGCGCGCATCTTATCCATCACAGCATTGCCTTCATCCGTTCCCGCTGCCTGCACCCCCCGCAGATAATGCAAGACGCCGGAATACACCCCAGCCTGGGATGAAGTCGGCATTTTCTTTGTCAGGGCAAAGAAACGCTTGGCAAATTCACGTGTTTCATTGTCACGATCCCAATAGAAGCCTGCAATGAACTTCATCCCCTGCGCCACATCCAGACCAAGCGCCTTGACATCACTATCGAAAACCACCATGCCGATCAGCTCCTGCTCTGGGCCGAACAGCCCGAATTCGCGTGCCTGCTTGACGGCATTCACAAAATCACCACCTGCCACGGCGAACACCATGCCTTGCGCACCGCTCTCCTGCATCTTGAGCAGATAAGGCGTGAAGTCAACATTGGAGGGGGGTGTCTTGACAAATGGCGCGTAGACTTTACCACCCGCCTTTCTGGCAGCCATGGCGGCCAGAAAGATATCGTTGGCCGTAGCTTTATCAGTCTTGTCGCCATAGTCGGTCGCCATGACCGAGAAACTCTTGACGCCATCGGCAATCAACTCTTTCAGCAGGCCATGTGATGCAGCATAAGCATCGTATACCCAGTCCACCGCCAGACGGCTGCAGGCATCGTTGGTCAAGGCAGAGGTCGACGCACCCGTCTTGATCGACACCACGCCACGTTCGGAAAAATACTTCGAGACACCAATTGCCACCTGTGAATTCATCAACTCCGTCACCATATCGACGCGGGGGCGCTGTAGATCCCAGGTCTTGGCGATGGCCATGGCATCATCCAGTTCATTTTTATGATCTGCACTGATGATTTCGATCCGCTTGCCCAGCACCTTGCCGCCAAAATCCTTGGCCGCCATCTGCGCTGCGGTGACGGCCCCTTTACCGCCCACATCGGCATAGACACCGGACATGTCCGTCAGAACGCCTATGCGGACTACGTCGTCTGAAATGCCAGCCCCACATGTCCAAGTACTCATCAACGCGACACCCGTGGCTACAACCAGCTTCTTCAGATGCATGATGGCCATTCCCGACTCCCTTCACAATGCAAATCAAATAAGATTATGCCAATAGAAGAATTTATACCCATCAAAAAGCAAAACTCTAATACAGCAGTACAACACACCCATAAGACTTTCTATGCCTGATCGCATGGAAGGTCAAACTGTCATTTTGGTGAAATACTCTAAATTTTACCAACAAAAAGGGGAAGGTGCACACCCTCCCCACAACAAACTTCCGTAATTATTAATTTAATAATATATCAAAGCACTTGGATGATACCTGCCGCGCCCATGCCGGTACCGATACACATGGTCACCATGCCGTACTTACCCTGCATACCGCGCCGACGCATGCCATGGATCAACGTCGCGGTGCGGATTGCCCCGGTTGCACCCAGCGGGTGACCCAACGCAATCGCGCCGCCTAGCGGGTTGATTTTGCTGGTGTCGAGGTCCAGATCGCGGATCACCGCCAATGCTTGCGCGGCAAATGCTTCGTTCAGCTCCATCCAGGCGATGTCTTCCTTGGTCAGACCCGCAATACGCAATGCAGCTGGAATCGCCTCTTTGGGGCCGATCCCCATGATGGAGGGCGGCACACCCTTCACCGCAAAGCTGACGAAACGTGCCAGTGGTGTCAGATTGAATTGCTTCAGGATCTTTTCTGACACCAGAATCACCGCTCCCGCACCATCCGACATCTGCGACGAGTTACCGGCGGTGACAGTTCCCTTGGCATCGAATACGGTCTTCAACCGGGCCAGTCCCTCAGGGCTGGTGTCCCCGCGCGGGCCTTCATCGGTGTCCAGCAGCTTTTTGACGATATCGACCTCGCCTGTTGCCAGATTCGGTGTGCGATAGATGGCTTCCAGCGGGGTGATTTCATCTTTGAATTCACCCGCCTGAATGGCGGCGATGGCGCGACGGTGGGACTCCACAGCAAAGGCATCTTGATCTTCGCGAGACACTTGCCATTGCTGGGCAACTTTTTCCGCGGTCAAGCCCATGCCGTAGGCAATGGCAATGTTCTCATCCTTGGCGAAGACTTCCGGGTTCAGGGAAATCTTGTTACCCATCATCGGCACCATGGACATCGACTCAGAGCCCGCGGCAATCACCACATCGGCTTCGCCTGTGCGGATGCGGTCTGCCGCCATCTGCACCGCATTGATGCCCGACGAGCAGTAACGGTTGATGGTCACACCACCTACGGTGTCTGGCAGGCCGGCCAACAACACGCCGATCCGGGCCATGTTCAGGCCTTGCTCTGCCTCTGGGAAGGCACAACCCACCACGCAGTCTTCGATCAGATTGACATCCAACGCCGGCACTTGGGCCAATGCGCCTTTAATGACATGGGCCAACATATCGTCGGGGCGGACATTGCGCATCATGCCACGAGGGGCTTTGCCGACCGGGGTACGGGTCGTGGCTACGATGTAAGCTTCTTGAACTTGCTTCGTCATTTCAACATTCTCCAATTGAATTCTTTTGACCTGCCGGGATGGCCCATCTAACTGGGCCTCCGGGCACAACAGGGCTCGCCAGTGGCGCCCCTGTGGTGGGCCTGATCAGTTACGCAGCGGCTTGTTGTTCTGCAGCATGTAGAAGATCCGCTCTTGCGACTTCGGATGCTTCAACAAGCTGATGAAAGCCTTGCGCTCCAGATCGAGAATCCATTGCTCATCCACCAGCGTACCAGCTTCGACATCACCACCGGTCATCACATCCGCGATGGTGGCAGCGATGTGGTAGTCATGTTCGCTGATGAAGTTACCTTCTTTCATATTGGTCAGCTGACCACGGATCGAAGCAGCACCCGCCCGCCCTGCCACAGTAAAGCCTTTCACCTTCAGCGGTGCGCGATATCCAGTCTCATACATGGCCAATACCTGCTGTTTGGCCACATGCAGCAGCTCATATTCATTGAACACCACTACATCGGTCTTACGCAGATAACCAAACTCCTGGCCCTCCTGCGCAGAGGTGCCGACCTTGGCCGTGGCAATGGCCATGAAATAATCGGTCAACGACTTGAATACGTCACCCTTGGCCTCTTGTGCCGCACGCAACGCAAATTCCTTACACCCGCCGCCGCCGGGCAGCAGACCGACACCCACCTCGACCAGGCCGATATAGGTTTCGAGATGAGCGACCACCTTGTCGCAGTGCATGGCGAATTCACATCCACCGCCAAAGACATAATTCTTGGTGGCAGCAACGGTGGGTACTTGGCTGTAGCGCAGACGCATGGAGGTGTTCTGGAACTGACGCACCATATCGTCGATCTGCTCCCACTGGCCAGCCATGAATGCAGGGCCCATGGACATCAGGTCAGCACCGACCGAGAACGGATCTTCGGTCTGCCAGATCACCAAGCCCTTGTAGCCAGCCTCGGCCAAATCAACGGCCTTGTTGACAGCGGCAACGACATCCGGGCCGATGGCATGTGCTTTGGATTTGAAGGAGATGATCAATACGCCATCACCTTGCGTCCAGACACGTGCTCCATCATTTTCAAACACAGTTTCACCATAGACTGGCGCCGACTCGCCCACCAGTCGTGCCGGGAACAGCTGTCGCTGATAGACCGGCAGCGTGGAGCGGGGCACCAGCGCATTCTTGGATGGGCTGTATGAGCCTGCATCGCTATGCAACGTATCACGCTCAAATGCCCAGGCTGGCAGCTCGGCACCTGCGATGCCTTTGCCTGCAGCGATGTCTTCTTTGATCCATTCAGCCACCTGTTTGAGCCCTGCAGCCTGCCAGGTCTCGAATGGACCTTCTGACCAGCCAAAGCCCCAGCGAATGGCGAAATCCACGTCACGGGCGTTATCAGCAATATCAGCCAAGTGGTAGGCAATGTAATGGAACACGTCACGGAAGCAAGCCCACAGGAACTGAGCCTGAGGCAGCTCGGACTCACGCAACGCCTTCAGTTTGGCCGTCACGTCCTGATTTTTCAGGATTTCCTTGACGCGATCGTCGCCCTTTTGACCAGCCTCAACATAGTTGCCCGCTTTGGGATCCAACACCAGCTTCAGCTTACCGTCTTTTTTGTAGATACCGGCCTTGGTTTTCTGACCCAGCGCACCCGCCTCGATCAGCTTGGTCAGCCACTCGGGCGACTTGAACAGTGGGTGCCATGGGTCATTCGGCAACGTGTCCTGCATGGTCTTGACCACGTGCGCGAAGGTATCCAGGCCGACCACGTCTGCTGTACGGAAGGTGGCCGACTTAGGGCGCCCCAGACGCGGGCCGGTCAGGTCATCAACGACATCGAAACGGATGCCGAATTTGTCTGCGTTATGGATACACGCCAGCATCGAGAAGACGCCGATACGGTTGGCGACAAAGTTCGGTGTATCTTTGGCACGTACCACGCCTTTACCCAGGGTGGTCACCAGGAATTCTTCCAGTTGATCCAGCTTGCTGGCGTCAGTATTGACGCAAGGAATGATCTCCACCAGATGCATATAGCGTGGCGGATTGAAGAAGTGAATGCCGCAGAAGCGTGAGCGCATGCTGTCTGGGCAACCTTCAGCCAGCTTGTTGATGCTCAAGCCTGAGGTATTGGTGGCGAAAATCGCATGCTCATTCAGGAACGGCGCGACCTTCTTGTACAAATCCAGTTTCCAATCCATGCGCTCAGCGATCGCCTCGATGACGACATCACATTCGCGCAGCAACTCGAGGTGCTGGTCATAATTCGCCGGGGTGATGAAATCGGCCTTTTCCTTGCGGCCCACTGGCGAAGGCTTCAGCTTCTTAAGATTGTCGATGGCTTTCAGTACGATACCATTCGGATTGCCTTCCTTGGCCGGCAAATCGAACAGAACGGCCTCCACATTGGCATTGGCGAGGTGTGCAGCAATCTGTGCGCCCATCACACCGGCGCCAAGCACAGCCACCTTGCGTACCACGAATTTAGAAGTCTGAGACATAGCTTCCTCGAGGGTTGGACATTGATCATCGGGGCTGGGGTCGGCCATCGGCCCACCACCAGACCCACATTCATCGGGCTAGAAGATGCCCTGATTCAGCCTGTCGGACTGCTTAGAAGACATGGTTGACTTGCAACCCGACAATATTGGCTTTCACATCGAAGTTCCCGCGAACGGTCGCATTGCTGCAGTTGCAGTTGCGATCAGCTGGCCATTTGCCATCGTTGTTGTCGGTCGCATTGATGGAGCCGACATCGACTTTGACCAGACTATAGGCGAGATCAATCGAGGTATTCTTGTTGAAACGATAGTTTGCACCCATCGAATACCAGGTCCGGTTGCCATCCGGAATGCTGGGGGTTCTGTTGGCATCAGTCACAGGTGAGCGATCCAGCTGCCAGCCAAAGCGCAGCATCCAGCTCTCATTCAGGCGAACATTGGTGCCCAGCGCAAACTTGTTGGTGTCTTTCCAGTTTTCGGGGGTGATGCTGTCAGGCGTCGTGGAATCGAAATCGATCCGCAGCTCCTTGAAGCGGGAATGACGGGAACGGGTGTAGTCTGCCATCACTGCCCATGTATCATTGATCTGCTTGAAGAAGCCGATCGACAGCGATTCTGGGGTATCCACTGCCACGTTGGCACCTGAATCTGCATGACCCAGGGTGCCGGTTGCCGGGTTGAACGGTGCCTCGATGGCTTGTGCTACCGCGGCGCCGACCTGACTGGTCACCCCACCGAAAGTGTAAGTATAGTTACGGACGGAGTCGGGTGTTGACCAATCGCCATTCCCCTTCAGCTTGTGAGAGACCTTGGAGCGATAGGACAAGCCCAGACGGGTATTCGGGTCGAATTCAAACATCACCCCGAAGTTGTAGCCATAGCCCCAGTCATCACCTTCCACTGAGATATAGCCGTCGTAATCGGGGTTGCCGAAAGCGGCTGACGCCTTGGCCAACATATCGCTCTGTACAGCTGCTGCTGCTGCGCGGCCAGCTTGGGCAGCCTGTGCGGGTGTGCCACCAGCGGCAAGGACACGTTGCCCGGCTGCACTTGCAGCGCTCTGCGCCGCACCAGGCACGCTCTTCGCAAGAGCGCCGGCGATCATGCCGCCATAGTTCACCTTCCGGCCCAGTTTCCCCTTGGCGTATTGCATGGTCACGCCCCCACCCACCGAGATCATCGGGTTGATGCGATAGGCGAACGATGGGTTGATGGCAAAGGTTTTCACTTCGGTCTCAACGACGTTGTAGCGACCAACCCAGCCAGCATCGTAAGTCGTCTTGGAGCCAAATGGTACAAAGGCCCCCACGCCAAAGCTCATCTGGTCATTGATTTTGTGCGAGAAGTAGAAATGTGGCACGGCAGTGCGATCCGCGAACTTGCCACCCTCATTGGTGCCGGTGGATCTCGGCGCGCCAAAGACAGATGGCACCGCAGCCGCCAGATCAGGGGATGATATGGTGGAACCCTGGTCATGGAATGCGACTTTCGGGTCTACGATATTCAACACGCCGGATACCTGAGTACCCTCCAGCTTGGTCAGACCAGCTGGGTTATGGAAAATGGT
The DNA here is from genome assembly GCF_014202905.1 of Chitinivorax tropicus. NCBI lineage: Bacteria > Pseudomonadati > Pseudomonadota > Betaproteobacteria > Chitinivorax > Chitinivorax tropicus. The sequence continues at coordinate 92,541 of NZ_JACHHY010000010.1, forward strand.
CGAAGCGTCTGCCGCTTCTGCACTGTTGGCGTTGGCTACGCCTTGGCCCGCAGCACTCTGCGTACCAAAATGATAGCCAGAGGCCAGTGCAGCTTGTGCACCAACCACACCGATAGCCATCAGGGATAAGCGGATTACGTTACGTTTCATATTGTGTCTCCTTCATACTGGTTCTCTCGCGATCGTCTCTCGAGTGTAAGCAAGCATACATCAATTCAGGGTCATGTTTAGAGCAAAACACCAAATTTTTAACGCCGTTTAGAAACTCGCGCGGCCCCTATTTTCATAAGACTTTGTTAATAAACGAAACCTAATCCGACTTAGCCAAAACCGTATTTAACCCTTGTACTACCTTACTCTACGATCTCTGGCGGCAACTCTCTGGCATGGCCTGCGGCATCCACTGCCACATATGTCAGCATGGCCTCGGTGACCTTCACCACGTTCGCCAAATCGGGGTGTCTTTGAGCAAATACTTCAACTTTGACGGTCACCGATGTCTTGCCAACCCGCAGACGCTCGACATAGAAGCTCACCAAATCACCCACATGAACAGGTTGATGAAATTGGAAGGCATTGACCGCCACCGTTGTCACCGCGCCCTGGGCACAGCGTTGCGCCTCGATCGAGCCGGCAATATCCACCTGCATCATCATCCAGCCACCAAAAATGGCGCCCTGGGCATTCGCATCAGCCGGCATCGGCATGATGCGCATGATGGGCTGCACCTCGGGCAGGCTGGTGTGATGTTCCTGTTGATTGGTCATAAGCTTCTCCAGTCAGTGCAGCCGGCGTATCGGCCAGTCAAAGTGTCTGTGGTCAGACAGGCTGCCGCTCGAACAATTGAGTGTCGTGTTGATTGAGCTGCATGTCGAAGTCATCCACCATGATCACCTGCCGTTTCAACCAACGTGCCCGCTTGACCGCTTCGAATTCGACCTGCGTGATGACACCCTTGTTCAGTGCCTCTTGCAGGCGGGCTGCTGTTGGCGCTTCTTTGAGCTTGCCTTCACGTTGCGCCTTGCGGAGCTTGTTCTCGATGGCATCAGTCTCGATCGTGGCCAACAAGGCCGGGGCCAACACACCAACGGGATCGCTTTCTTCCTGGGGCACATAGATGCCCTTGGTGAGACGATCACGGGCGTGGCCTGGCTGCATCATCAGTGCAGCGACCTGGGTGCCGGTCTTGTCAGATGGCTGCTTGAAATGCATACCCAGCGGGAAGATGGCACGGCGCAACACCCACGCCAATGGGCGACTGGGCAGGTTGGCCAGGAAACCATCAATGGCTTGCTGCACATCGTACAGCGCTGATTCGACGGCCCATTTCAACAATGGCAGATCTTCCGGTTGATTGCCTTCATCGGCATAACGCTTCAGGGCTGCCGTTGCCAGATACAAACCAGACAGCATGTCACCTAATCGGGCCGACAGCTTTTCGCGGAATTTCAGTGCGCCGCCCAGTGAGAACATGGCCATGTCAGACAACAGGGCAAAGGCACTGGAGAAACGTGTGATATCACGGTAATACCCGGCATGTGGGCCGCTGACCGGGCTACCCGCCACCTTGCTGCCAGTCAGGCCCAGCACCAACGACCGGATCAGATTACTGCCGACAAAGCCCAGGTGGCCAATGAATGCTTCGTCAAAATCGACCGCATCGTTCGCCATGGCCGCCCGCATTTCACGCAACACAAATGGATGGCATCGGATCGCCCCTTGCCCATAGATGATCATGCTACGGGTCAGGATGTTGGCACCTTCCACGGTGATGGCAATGGGGATGGCCTGATAGGCGCGCGCCAGGTAGTTACGTGGCCCAACGACCACCGCCTTGCCGCCATGGACATCCATAGCGTCATTCAGCGTTTTGCGCATGCGCTCAGTGTTGTGATACTTCAATACCGCTGACAGCACCGATGGCTTTTCGCCTATGTCCAGCCCTACCAAGGCCAGACGCTGGGCGGCATCCATTTGATAGGTGTAGCCACCGATACGGGCCATGGCTTCATCCACGCCTTCAAACTTGCCGATTGCCAAGCCGAACTGATCACGGATACGGGCAAACGCCCCTGTCACATAGCTGGCCAGCTGGCCTGATGCAACCGACATGGCAGGCAATGAAATGCAGCGACCGACCGACAGGCACTCGACCAGCATGCGCCAGCCTTGTCCAGCGAATTCGCGACCACCGATGATCCAATCCAGCGGAATGAATACATCTTTGCCCCAGGTTGGGCCATTCATGAAAACCGCGCCACCCGGCCAATGACGGCGGCCAATGTGGACACCCACATGTTCGGTCGGCACCAGGGCACAGGTGATGCCGACATCTTCCTTTTCGCCCAACAGGTGATCCGGGTCATACAGCTTGAACGCCAAGCCCAGAATGGTCGAGATCGGTGCCAAAGTGATCCAGCGCTTTTCCCAGCTGACACGAATTCCCAGCACATTTTCATGATGCTCGCCGGTGCGAGGGTCGGTGTAGGCGCCTTTGCAGACGATCCCATAGTCAGGGATGCCCCCTGCATCCGAGCCAGCATAGGGGCTGGTCAATGCAAAGCATGGAATCTCCAGGCCCTTGGCCAGACGCGGCAGATAGTAGTTTTTCTGTGCTTCTGTGCCGTAGTGCTGCAACAGCTCACCCGGTCCCAATGAGTTGGGCACCATGACTGATACGGCTGCAGAGCCGCCACGGCTGGCAATTTTGGTCACAACCTTGGCATGGCCGTAATTGGAGAACTCCAGACCGCCATATTGCTTCTTGATGATCATGCCCAGAAAACCGTGATCCTTGATGAACTGCCAGACTTCAGGCGGCAGGTCCTTCAATTCATGAGTGATCTTCCAATCATCAATCATCTTGCAGAGTTGCTCTGTCGGGCCGTCCAGGAATGCCTGTTCCTCTGCGCTCAACTTGGGTGCAGGAAAGGCATGGAGCTTCGCGAAGTCCGGCTTGCCCGAGAACAGGTCACGATCCCACCAGACGGTACCGGCGTTGATTGCCTCTTGTTCGGTCTGCGACATAGCGGGGGTGATTTTCTTGAAAACCCCGAAAATAGGGCCTGTCACCAACAGACGACGCAACGGTTTGATGTTCAACAGTACCGACAGCGACAGCGCCACCGCAAACCAAGCGAGGCCTGCAGTCTGGCCGAATGACAAATAGGCCGCACCTGCCAAGAGCGCTGCAGACCACGCCATCAATGGCGCCCGCAGATAACCCAAGACCAGCACGACAACGACAGGAATCAATACATACCAAAGCAACATGACTATCTTTCCTACGCAAACAACTGACTATCGCATCACCGGCGAAACCACGCCCACGTCTGACTGACGCTGGCCGGGTGCTGTCAAACCAGCCACCACATAAGGCAGCAAATGACTCACCACCTGCTGCGGATCTCTCGCACCAGGCACATGACTTTTCATGAACAATTTCACGACATCGTTACCGGCAAAGGCATAGAACACCGTACCCAATGCAAAATGCAGACGCCACAGCACCTCTTCCGTGCTCAGATGCGGCAAGGCCCGCTTCAGCGAGGTGCTATACGCCTCCAGCACGGCCTGGTAATGCCGTGGCAGCATTTCCCGCAAGGCCTGGTGGGGCTCGGAAAACACCCTGGACATCAGGCGGATGAACATCAGACCGCCTTTTGCCGGGTCCTTGGCCATCCGCAATGCCGGACGTAGAAATGCCGACACGATACCCATCACATCCAAGGCGGTCTCGCCCTGCTCCTGCTGGGCTCGCTCAAGCTCTTGGACGCATTCCTGGTTATAGGGCGCCAACCGGCGTCCCACCACGCCCTGGAACAACACTTCCTTGGAGCCGAAGTGATAGTTGACTGCGGCAAGGTTGACCTCGGCCCGCTGGGTGATCATGCGTAGCGAAGTAGCTTCGAAACCATGTTCGACAAACAGCACCTCAGCCGCATCCAGAATGCGGGTGGCCGTATCTTTATTGGTATCAGTGACAGACATCGCGGGTAATGGAACAGAATATTGATCAAACGATTGTTTGAAACATACGTTTGCGTCACCACTTTGTCAACCCGAATCTTTTACCATTGGCCCCCTGCATGCATTTTCCCAGGCTTCCCCAGCTTTCCGCCCGCCATTCAGCCGCATCAGATACCGGGTGGTGGCAAACTGGTCTTTATCCACCAATAACAACCACTTGCCTAAAAATCACACCCCACACCTGCAACTTACCTACCCAGCTGCTATGCTAGGTTCAGTTGATACGGTTTCCTGACATGGACAATGAAGCCGCACAACAGCATCAGCAACGACATTGCATGACTTCCGATCACACCATGGCTGACAACCCCAACGCGGAATACATCACGCCGGATCAGTTATGTGCCGGGTTATATATCCATCTGGATCTGGGATGGATGGATCATCCCTTCCCTCTGGGCAGTTTCAAGATCAAGAACGGCGAGCAGATCGCGACGATCCAATCGCTGGGTCTGAGCCGTATCCGCTTCGATCCCAAAAAAAGCGATACCAAACCCTTGCCACGCCAAGCCCAATCAGCGCCTGCGCAAGTTGCGCCGCTGGCGATACAGGACAATCCCGCCATTCTGGCCAAACGTGCCCGGCTGGAGAAATTGAACCAGCAACGTGCCGCCATTGCAGAGTGTGAAAAAAAATTCCATCGGGCGGCCACTGCCATCAAGAACATTACCAAGAACCTGTTCGCCCGCCCGGCAGAAGCCTTGAAGGAGGCCAGCACGCTGGTTGAGGGCATGGTGGATTCACTGCTGCTCGACCGTGAGATCGCCATACACCTGATGAATGACAAGGTTGCAGGCGAGGAGGTTTATTTCCACTCACTCAACGTCGCTGTTCTGGCCATGATGTTGGCAAAAGAGATCAATATGCCCGCTGAGGACATCCGGGAGCTGGGGATGGGGGCCATGTTTCACGACATCGGCAAGGTGGAGATCCCTGACAAGATTCTGTTGAAGTCAGACCCCCTTTCTTTTGTCGAGCAGGAGCTGTTCAATCAGCACACCGTATTTGGCTTGAAGATCGCAGCCAAGGTGGGCCTGAGCAAGCGAGCAGCCGAGGTGGTGCTTCAACACCATGAATATATCGACGGAACGGGCTACCCTGGCCATCTACAGGGTGACCAGATTTCACCGCTGGCCAAGCTGCTGGCCATCGTCAATCTCTATGACAACCTGTGCAACTGCCCTAACCCAGCCAACTCCCTCACCCCGCACGAGGCGTTGTCCCAGCTGTTCGCACAGCACCGAAACCATTTCGACACCACCATGATGAAGACTTTCATACGCTGCCTGGGGGTATATCCCCCTGGTTCCGTGGTCAAATTGTCCAATGATGTGATCGGCATGATCGTTTCGGTGAATTCGGCCAATCCACTCAAGCCATGCGCCGTGGTGTTCGATCCCAATGTCCCCAAGACCGAGGCCATCATTGTCGATCTAGCCCAGGAGAGCGATCTCTCGATCGTCGCCAGCATCCGCCCCGGCCAGCTGCCACGACCAATCTACGACTACCTCAGCCCTCGAAAGCGGGTGAATTATTACTTCGACAGCGCATCCGGCAACACCAAACCCTCGTGAGCATACTGTGAACACGTCGATACGATCGATCCAACACGCCTTGTTCGACATCGCCAGTGATCTGCTGCTCGCGGTCGATACCAACAGCCTGCAAGTGGTGGCGGCCAATCAGACGGCCCTGCAATCGTTGAGCTACTCGCTCGATGACATCACCCAGCTATCAATTACCGATATCGAGGCATCACTACAAGATGTGTTCTATTGGGATGCGGTCAGCACCGGCATCGTGCAATCGATCCACCATGTCGAAGGCCAGTACAGACGAGCCGATGGGCAGCTGATCGACGTTGAAAAAAGCATTGTGCCCATGCCTGGCCACCCTCGCCTACTCTTGATCTGTGCGCGGGACACCAGCGCCCGCCAACAAACGGCACAAGCGCTCGAACACTACACATCCATGCTGCAGGCAACACTGGAAGCCACTGCGGACGGCATTCTGGTGACCGACACCACCGGCAGGATCGTCAACATCAACCATCGCTTTGCCCGCATGTGGCAGCTTGGCGATGACCTGCTGGCAAGACAGGATGACAGCGAGATACTGGATGCCATGACCGAGCAGGTGTCGCAACCAGATGAGTACCTGGCTCGATTGGTGGAAATCACCGAAGATCTTCACAATGAAAGCGATGATCTCATCGAGTTCAAGGATGGCCGGGTATTCGAACGGCACTCAATGCCGCAGAGCATCCGCGAGCATGTGGTGGGCCGGGTGTTCAGCTTTGCAGACATCACCCACCGAATCCAGACCGAAGCGGCATTGAGAGTAGCCCGCGACGAGGCTGAACAAGCCAATCGTGTCAAAGCGGAATTCCTCTCACAGATCAGCCATGAGCTACGCACCCCGCTGAACGCGATCATCGGTTTTTCGCAGATGCTGGCAGATGACCTGCCCGCCACTCAGCGGGACACCGTGCAGCACATCACCAAGGCAGGCTGGCACCTGCTGGAGCTGATCAATGAAATCCTGGACTTCGCCAAACTCGAAGCAGGCAAGCTGTCCGTCACGCTGGAATCCGTCGATATACAAGCCCTGATCAATGACTGCCTGATGTTGATCCAACCGATTGCGCAGCGTCATCGGGTGACAGTACACCTGGAGCCCAGCCCGGCACAGCTGGTTCGGGCTGATCCGACCCGACTCAAGCAGATGATTCTGAATCTGCTGTCAAATGGCTGCAAATACAACCGACCGCATGGCAAAGTCACGGTTCAGGTCACCGGCAACGAAAAGCAGACGCGGATCTTCATCAAGGACAACGGCATCGGCATCAGCGAGACAGATTTGACAAAGCTGTTTCAGGCCTTTACCCGTGTCGGCAAAGAGCAACACAAAGTGGAAGGAACCGGCATCGGCCTGGCATTCACCCAGCGCCTGGCCCAATTGATGGGGGGCGATGTCGGGGTCAGCTCTGCAGAAGGCGTCGGCAGCACGTTCTGGATCGACCTGCCCACTGCAACCCAGCCCACCACCCCGCATCTGGACAACCCACCACAAGCCAAGTCGGCAGACCATGCCCACCATACCGTGTTATGCGTCGAAGACGATCGAAGCAGTATGCTGCTCCTGAAAAGCATCCTGCAGAAACATCGCCCCAATCTTCACCTGTTGACGGCCAGCTCAGGTTTACAAGCCCTGCAGCAAGCCACCGCGCATACACCCGATCTGCTCATCTCGGATATGAATCTACCCGATATGAAAGGCAGTGAGATCCTGGCCAAGCTCCGCACCATACCCAATCTGACCACCCTCCCGGCCCTGGCCCTATCTGCAGACGCTCAAGCTGGCGACATCTCAGCTGGGCTGGCTGCAGGCTTCAATCGCTACCTGACCAAACCCATCAACTTCAATAGCCTGGTCAGCGAGATCGATGAGCTTCTGAACAAACCAAACCAATGAAAAAAGCCGACCCAGGTCGGCTTTCCGAATCCTCCGCGCACCGAGTGGCACTAGTCCAGCGTCACCCGCGCAAACTTGTGCTTGCCTACTTGCAACACAACCGTCACCCCCTTGGACAAGGTCAATGATTTGTCACTCACCTTTTCACCATCGATCTTCACGCCACCCTGTTCGATCATCCGAACCCCCTCTTTTGAGGAAGTCACCAAGCCCGCCTGCTTGAGCACATTCAAAAGACCGGCACCCGCCGCCTCGACAGCAATGGTCAACTCCGGCATATCCTCCGGCAATGCCCCACGCTGGAACCGCGCCTCGAACTCAGCCAATGCACCCTCTGCCGCAGCCTGGCCATGGAAGCGGGCCACCAGCTCCTGTGCCAGCATCACTTTGATATCACGAGGATTACGGCCACCCGCAACCTCCTGCTTAAGCCCCGCGATCTCGCTGATCGGACGGAAACTCAGCAAATCATACCAACGCCACATCAATTCATCGGAAATCGACATCACCTTACCGAAGATCTCGTTGGCTGGCTCATTGATACCAATATAGTTGCCCAATGATTTGGACATCTTATTGACACCATCCAACCCTTCCAGCAAAGGCATCATCAACACCACCTGCGGCGACTGCCCGTGCTGCTTCTGCAGCTCACGCCCCATCAACAGGTTGAACTTCTGGTCTGTGCCACCCAATTCGACATCCGACTTCAACGCAACCGAGTCATATCCCTGCATCAACGGATAGAGGAACTCATGGATCGCAATGGGCTGATTACCCTTGAAACGCTTGTCGAAATCATCACGCTCCAACATGCGCGCCACCGTATGGCTGGCGGCCAGCTTCAACATACCTGCAGCCCCCAGCTGCTCCATCCATTCCGAATTGAAGCGTACTTCCGTCTGCTCCGGCTTCAGAATCTTGAATACCTGTTCAGCATAAGTTTTCGCATTATCAGCAATCTGCTCCCTTGTCAGCGGGGGCCGCGTCGTATTTTTTCCGCTGGGGTCGCCAATCATGCCGGTAAAATCGCCAATCAGGAAAATCACCTGATGACCCAGCTCCTGAAAATGGCGCATCTTGTTGAGCAGTACGGTATGCCCCAAGTGCAGGTCAGGCGCTGTCGGATCAAAGCCAGCCTTGATCCGCAACGGACGGCCACTTTTCAGTTTTTCCAACAACTCCGCTTCGATCAGCAACTCTTCGCAGCCACGCTTGATTTCGTTGAGTGCTTGTTGACTATCCAAGGACATGAGGAACTCTTTCTTTAAGATGAACTCTAACGCACTCGCTGTGTTGTCATGAATGATAACAACCAATAATCTCGCATCAGGAACCGCCCCACAGCAATTTCCATGATCTAAGTCATTGCCTGGATAACTATTTTCCTTTGCATGCCGGCGCGTTTTGGGGTACTCTCACGCCTGTTTTGAGGATCGAATACAACGAATGACGTTTCAAAAACCAATAAATCTAACACAAAATTCCATGCAGAAGCCAAAGCATCACAAGTTGCGCTGGCTGATCGGGCTCTCCAGCCTTCCGCTCTTTGCCACCATCGGTGCATTTGCCATCGCGCCAATGAGTGAATCAGAGCCCATCGAAACAGCCATGGTGAGTGAATCCCTACAATTGACGCTACCGGAAAGCCATCCGGACACAGCCGAGACTGAGAGCTATTGGCGAGAAGAACGCGTTCGGGCCGGCGATACCCTCCCGGCCTTGCTGGGGCGCATGCAGGTGTCCGACAAGGACGCCGAGACCTTCATCCGCAATGATGAAAGCGCCAAACCATTCTTCAAACTCCGTGCTGGACGCAACCTCAGCACCCACAGCGCAGCAGATGGCAAGCTGTTGGAATTGCGATACATCGACACCGATGGAAACGTGATTTCCCTACAACGAGATGGCGACAGCTTCCGCGTGCATAACACCGAGCCACAATATTCATCCGTCACAGTGATGAAATCCGGCGTCATTTCCAGCTCACTGTTCGCCGCCACTGACAAGGCCAATCTACCAGATGCAGTGGCCGCACAGATGGTCGAAATCTTCGGTGCCAGCATCGACTTTCACAAAGACCTGCAAAAAGGCGATCGCTTTACCGTTGTGTATGACATGATGACCCAGAACGGCGAGCAGGTGAAACCCGGCAAAATCCTGGCCGCAGAGTTCACCAATGCGGGTAAAACCTATCGCATGGTGTATTTCATCGATCGCGAAGGTAAAGCCGGATACTATTCTGCCGACGGCAAAAATCTGAAAAAAGCCTTCTTGCGTTCACCATTGGAATTTTCTCGCATCAGCTCCGGCTTCACAATCGCACGATTCCATCCCGTCCTGCAGAAGTGGCGGGCACACAAAGGCGTGGATTATGCAGCGCCCAGCGGCACCAAGGTCAAGGCCACTGCCGATGCGACTGTTGAGACAATTGGCAAAATGGGCGGTTATGGAAACGTCATCATCCTCAAACACAATGGCAAATACAGCACTCTCTACGGCCACCTGAGCGGGTTTGCGCAAGGACTGCGCAAGGGCAGTAAAGTCAGCCAAGGCGAAGTGATTGGATACGTTGGCCAGACCGGCTGGGCTACCGGGCCGCATCTGCATTATGAATTCCGGGTCGAAGGGGAGCCGAAAGACCCGCTGACCAACGTCGTGCCTGTTGCCAGCCAGCTCGCCCAGACCGATGCCATCGCGTTCAAGAAACTCTCAGCCGAGCGCAGCCATATGTTGGATCTGCTGCATGGCACCAACCTCGCCAAATTCGAGTAGTCATCCGGGCCAGGCGTCTTCACCTTCGGCCTTCATTCAAAGCCCTGCCGCTCGCGCAGGGCTTTGTTCTTCCATTTATCGCCAACCGATCAAACCGGCACTCGCCCCACTTGCCACCTTTGCTTATATTGGTAAGCCACTCTGATCTGGATCAATATAAATTGATTTTGATTCGTATCAGCACTGCCGTTATAATGCACGCCTCATGCAACTATGTTGCAATAACCTCAAACGTATTCATGAATCTGTCCGTACGCCTTGCCCTACTGCTCGGATTGCTGAGCATGCTGACCGTCAATCCGGTGATCGCCAAAATAAGTGTTTTCGCAAGTATTCCGCCGCAAAAACAACTGATCGAGCGTATTGGCGGCGAGAAAGTCCTGGTGGAGTCACTGGTAGGCGCGAATCGAGATGCCCACACCTTCGAACCGACACCCAGCCAGCTCGCCAAACTCAGCCAAGCAACGCTTTACTTTCATATTGGCATGCCGTTTGAACACAGCCTGCTCAAACGCATTGCAGCAACCAATCCTAAGCTGCGCATGCTTGATCACAAACAGGGCGTCAGCTTGCGCAAGCAGGACCCCGTGCTAGAGCTTGAGACACACCCTGGCCACGCCCATTCTTCCAATGGTGCAGATCCACATATCTGGACCTCTCCGGTGCTGATGAAGAAAATGGCCGCAACGGTACGTGATGCCTTGACCCAGCTGGATGCGGAAAGCGGCCCCTACTACCAACGAAACTATCAAAAGCTGGCTGAAGATCTAGACCAACTGGATCATGAAATTCGCCAGACCCTGCAGCAAGCCAAGGTTGCTCGCTTCATGGTCTTTCACCCTTCCTGGGGATATTTTGCGGAACAATATGGCCTGACCCAGATTGCCATCGAGTACGAGGGCAAAGAGCCTGGTGCCAAAACCGTGGCCCGCATTGTCAACCTCGCCAAGCAGCAGCAGATCCGGGCCATTTTCGTACAGCCACAATTCAGCAGACGGGCTGCCGAGAGCATTGCCCAATCCATCGGCGCGCGAATTTTGATCATGGATGACCTGTCAGAGGATATGATTGGCAATCTTCGGCACATTGCCCACACATTGGCGACACAATCATGACCCCAGCCATCTCCGCTCAGGATGTGTGCTTCCAATATGGCGCCAGCACCGTGCTCGACAAGGTCTGTTTGGATATCCATGAGCGGGACTTCATCGGCATTGTCGGCCCCAATGGTGGCGGCAAGAGCACCTTACTGAAGATGATGCTCGGGCTGCTACAGCCTGACACTGGCACAATCTCCGTGCTTGGCCAAACCCCTGCCAGGGCTGCTCAGCAGATAGGTTATGTGCCGCAATATGCCGGCTTTGCCAGAGACTTTCCCATTACCGTTGAACATGTTGTCTTGCAGGGCCGCCTCAAACCCCAGCGCTGGTTCCAACGTTTCAACGCATCAGACCGGCGTATCGCTGAGCAGGCCATGCAGGAAACCGATGTCTACACGCTACGCAAACGGGCAGTTGATGCGCTGTCTGGCGGGCAACTGCAACGGGTCATGATAGCCCGCGCATTGGCCACCGAGCCCAAACTGCTATTGCTGGATGAGCCCACCGCCAGCATTGATATGCGCGCCGAGAAAAACATCTTCGACCTACTCAAGCAGCTCAATGAACGCTTGACCATCGTTGTGGTGTCGCACGACATCGGATTTATCTCAGATTACGTCAATCGCATTGCCTGCCTCAATCGGGAACTGATCTGCCACGATACAGCCGCCATCGATGCCGCCACCCTTGAGCGCATTTATGGCAAACATGTCCATGCCATCGCCCACCACCATCATTGATCATCATGGCCGGCTTCATTGACGCACTCTTACATCAATCCTTCATGCAATATGCTTTGCTGGGTGGCTTGCTGGCCAGTATCTGCTGTGGCCTGGTCGGCAGCTATGTGGTTGTCAAGCGTATCAGCTATCTGGCTGGGGGCATCTCGCACACCATTCTCGGGGGCATGGGGATAGCCTATTTCTTTGGCAGCCACCCCATCAATGGCGCATTGGTTGCCGCACTGGCCGCCGCACTGCTGATCGGGTGGATCAACCTCCAGCTCAAGCAGCATGAAGACACACTGATCGGAGCGCTCTGGTCGATTGGCATGGCTGTCGGGGTCATCTTTGTGGCCAAAACACCAGGCTACAGCGTTGACCTGATGAGCTATCTGTTTGGCAACATTTTGATGATTTCCCCGCAGGACTTATGGCTGATGGCGGCACTGGATGCCATCGTGATCTTGCTGGTCTGGCTTTTCCGTGAACAGTTTCTGGCTGTCTGCTTTGATGAAGAATTTGCCCGCCTGCGCGGCATACCCGTCACTTTTTACTACCTGTTGCTGCTGTGCATGGTGGCCGTCACAGTGGTCGTACTGATTCAGGTGGTCGGCCTGATCCTGGTGATCGCCCTCCTGACCTTGCCAGCAGCCATTGCCAGCCAATGGGTCCGAACCCTGTCCAAAATCATGCTACTCGCCACCTTACTAGGCGGCCTGTTTACGCTGGGCGGGCTGGCGATCTCTTATGAGCCTGACCTACCGTCTGGCGCAACCATCATCCTACTGGCCGGCCTCAGCTACATCGCAAGCCTGCTTATCAATCAGCTACGCCGCGTCAAGCGCAAAACACCATGATGAAAGCCCGTATCTATCACAATCCACGTTGTTCAAAATCACGCCAGGCAATCGATATATTGACCCAGGCTGGCTGCCAGATCGAAACCATCGAATATCTGGTCACCCCACCTTCCATCGAAGAGCTGGACAACCTACTGACGCTGCTTGGCCTCCCCCCACAAGAGCTGATGCGGCAGGACGAAGCCCCTTATCAAGCACTTGGGCTGGGTGATGCCAGCCTCAGCCGTGAAACATTGATTACAGCCATGGCAGCCAATCCCATCCTGATTCAGCGACCGATCGTTGTGATTGGCAACCAAGCCATCATCGCCCGCCCACCAGAGCGGCTGGCGACGTGGCTGACCAGCATTGATGCCACAGCGGGCGAAAGCTGAGTGGAACGCGGTACCGCCATTCAAACAAAAAGGGGCATCCGCCCCTTTTTGTTTGTCGCTGATAAGCACCTGTCAGCGCAGCTGATCAACAACCGCCAAAAATGCCTGTAGCATGCTAGCGCCCAGCTTTTGGCTACGCTCACCACTCCAGCCATACTCCTCATCGGGCAGATTGGCATTGTCTTTGAAAGGCATCTCCAGCGTGTAGGCCAGACAATTGAAGTGCTGCCCGACGTAATTGGTGGCCAATGTCAGATTCGCCTCACCCGGCTTGTCCCGTTCGTAGCCAAACTGGTCCTGAAAATCCGGATTGGCCAGCGCAAGATGGTGTTTGAATGCATTCTCCAGTGCATTCAGGCGCGTATCGTAATTAGGGTTCCCCTCACAACCCGCGACAAACACATAAGGGAGGGCCTCATCACCGTGCGCATCCAGGAACAGATCCACACCAACCTCATGCATTTTCTGGCGAACCAGGTACACCTCCGGGCTCCGCGCCATGGTGGGCTCCAGCCATTCCCGGTTGAGATTGGCCCCTGCTGCGTTGGTGCGCAAGTTGCCGCGCACCGCGCCATCTGGATTCATACTGGGAACGATATAGAAATTGGCTTTGGCCAATAAGCTGCGCGACGTGGCGTCATCTTCATCCAACAAACGTGTCAACAGGCCCTCGACAAACCACTCTGCCATGGTCTCGCCCGGGTGTTGGCGAGCTGTCACCCAGATCTTCCGTTTGGTCGGGTCTTGATCACCCACGACAATCATTTCCAGATCACGGCCATCAACCGTACTGCCCAGATCCTCGACCTCGCACCAGGGGTTATCTGTCGCCAATCCGATCAAATTGAGATGACGCTCGTGTGAATACGGCTCGAAATAAGCATAGTAGATGCTACCAGCCTGCGGGGTATGCTCGATGACCAACTCCTTGCCATCGAACCGGGTCGGCACCCGGAACCAATGCTGGCGATCATACGATGCCACCGCACGATAACCTTCCCATCCCTTTGGATAGGATGTCTCACCCGCATTCAGAAATCGCATGGTACAAGGCTGATTGGCCGCACCCTGCAGACGGAAATAGAACCATTGCAAAAAGTCCGAGTGGGAATCCTTACGGATTTTCAACTGGATATCTTCTGCACGATCGAGGTTGATCACCTCGACACTTCCTGCATCGAATTGAGTGCTGATTTTCATGTAATAGCGTATCTGGAAGGAATGTCGGCCACACCGACGACTTGGTAATTATCCCGCAAACCTGCCAGAGATGCACCTCGGCTTCTCCACAAAAAAAAGGACGGCCAAGGCCGTCCCAAGGGATCGAGGTAAGACTGCTAAAACAACAACAACGAACTACCAACAACAAACTGCAAGGGCCAGGGGCCTCAGCAGGTTACGCCTGCATGGCGGCGTTTGCACGCGCCACCATCAGCGTCTGGGTACGCCAACATCGCAGGCAAAAGCGACTGGCCGAATTCTGAAAATGCAACTCGCCACATTCAACACAAGGAATCCTCACATCCTTGACTGGCGTTTCCGGTACAACAGGTTCTTGCTTGAACATATATAACCCATCCCTGATACGAGCTTCGCTGAAAGTTCTCATGCGACTTCTGCAGCGCGGAATCAACTCACAAACCACTCAGACAAATGCAGATACGGCTTACTCCGACGGGGTCGCCGGTTTGCACGCTGAGGCAGGTGAGCGCTCAGGTCAAGAGACGGGCCAAGGACGGTGGCGGTTAGTCGTGCCACGGTGACACGCCTGCTAAGCAGGTAGGGCTCCGTCTGTCATGTGCAAACGGATACCTCTTGGATTCATTGTACGGAAATTTAATGGGCGTGCAATAGTCCGGCGCAATTTTCTTGTATTTTTTTATTGCCAATCACAAATATAATGCACAAATATCGTATCAAACCAAATACACAATTGCGAGCGCTTGCTACTACCCTGCCACGCCTATCACCAACGCTCCAAGTATTTGGATTGTTTGAATTAATTCACCGGCCTCACACATGCTTCGACTCGTTGACAGGCCATCTCGGTCTCTTCAACGATACGCTCCATCAGTGCCGCCACAGTCGGCACATCATCAATCAGCCCCTGTATCTGCCCAATCATCTGCACCCCCTGCTCCAGATTGCCTTGCTCCGTGGCCAGCTTGAAACGAGGTGTTGCCGCACCAAAATACGCAATTTGTAACATAGTAGCAGGGCCTTTCAACAATGTCCCCAACAATAGCTTCGGGATTGGCACCTGCATGGACTTGGCGACTGACAACGCTGTAAATAGGGCCTTCAACAGCCCCATTGGTTTCTTCTGCAATGCGTCGGTGCGGGGCGTCTTCATCACCCGGCAAGGTATCCCATCAAATCGGGTGGAATAAAGTGTGTCCGCCACCTGCTTGCCGGTGATGGCGGTCTTGGTATTGGCGTGCAGCGGGCTTTCCTGAGTCATCGCAAATCGCGTTCCCATCGCCACTCCCTCCGCCCCTAGCGCCAACGCAGCCAATAGTCCGCCGCCATTGCCAAAGCCACCCGTTGCGATGATCGGTATCTGAACCAATCGTGCAATGGCGGGCACCAGCACCAGCGAAGTCACTTCCCCGCCGTGGGCTGCGGCTTCATGGCCGGTGACCAACAACGCATCGCAGCCAATCCGCTCTGCAGCTTGAGCATGCTTCTCGGTCACGACGGTTGCAATCACTTTGCCACCATAGGCATGCGCTCGGGTCACGATCCAGTCCCCTTTGCCCAGTGAGAAATTGATGACTGGCACTTGCTCTGCCAAAGCCACTTCCGCATTTTCTTTGGCACCGGGCATCATCAAGGTGCAACCGATGCCGAATGGCTTATTGGTCAACTCACGGATACGCCGAATGGCGCTCCGCGTCTGCTCTGGGCTCAGTGGGCCGGTGGCGAGGATTCCCAGCCCACCGGCTTCACTGACGGCGGCCACCAGCTCAGGCACGGCAATCCAGCTCATTCCTGGGCAGACAATGGGGTGCTCGATGCCAAGCAGCTCGGTCAGACGGGTTTTCATGGCGGGACTCGATGGCTGGGTGATTGATCTGCACAAGTTTAAAACAAGCGTTTGATAGAAACAACCGCCAATAAAAAAGCCGCAGCAGGTTGCGGCTTTTCCGGAAAAGATGGACGAGGCGGGATCAGGCAGTCCCGCCGACAGTCAACCCGCCATCGATGCGCAAGGTGGGCTGCCCCACTCCTACCGGCACGCTTTGCCCTTCCTTGCCACAGGTGCCTACGCCTGGATCGAGCGCCATATCATTGCCGATCATGGTGACACGGTTCAGCACATCCGGGCCATTGCCGATCAAGGTGGCGCCTTTGACTGGATAGGTGATCTTGCCATCTTCGATCATGTAGGCTTCGGCAGCCGAAAACACGAACTTGCCGCTGGTGATGTCCACCTGCCCGCCACCGAAGTTGGCGGCATAGATGCCATGCTTGACCGAGGCGATGATCTCATCGTGCGTTTTGTCGCCCGAGAGCATGTAGGTATTGGTCATGCGAGGCATGGGGATATGCGCATAGCTCTCGCGCCGGCCATTGCCCGTCACTGGCACGCCCATCAAGCGGGCGTTCATCGCATCTTGTAGATAGCCTTTGAGCACACCATTTTCAATCAGTGTCGTGCACTGGGTCGGGTTGCCTTCATCGTCCACATTCAATGAGCCACGACGCTGAAACAGCGTGCCATCATCGACCACGGTCACGCCTGTTGCGGCGACTTTCTCACCGATACGGTCCGAGAACGCGCTGGACCCTTTCCGATTGAAATCACCCTCCAGGCCATGGCCAATTGCCTCATGCAGCAGGATGCCCGGCCAACCCGCTCCCAGCACCACAGTCATCTCGCCCGCCGGGGCTGGGCGCGCAGACAGATTGATCACCGCCTGATGAACCGCCTTGGCTGCGTAGTCACGCAGTACGCCATCATTGAAATAGGCATAGTCGAAACGCCCACCTCCCCCTGCGCTGCCTTGCTCACGGTGGCCGCCCTCCTCGACGATCACCTGGATCGACAAGCGCACCAAGGGGCGGATATCTGCAGCACGGACACCGTCGTGACGGGCGACCATGATGACTTCGTACTCGGCGGCCAGATTGGCAATGACTTGCGTGACGCGAGGATCTTCGGCGCGTGCGTAGCGCTCGATCCGCTCCAGCAGCTCGATCTTATCAGCATCACTCAGGCTGGCGATCGGGTCATGGGGTAGATACAAACCACGGCCTTGATGGCGTTGCACCATGCCGACCTGACGATTGCCACCCTGACGGGCAATGGCCCGCGTGGCGTCTGCAGCCTGTTTCAGGGCAGGCAGACTGATGTCGTCGGAATAGGCAAATGCCGTCTTCTCTCCCGACACAGCCCGGACACCCACGCCCTGATCGATGTTGAAGCTGCCGGACTTGACGATCCCTTCTTCCAGTGTCCACCCCTCTGAACGGCTGTATTGAAAATACAGGTCAGCGTAGTCCACGTCATGCGTCATGATCTCGCTGAATACGCGGTCGAGGGCGTGATCATCCAACGCATAAGGCGCCAACAGCGTATCGCGGGCGGTGTCGAACAAGGTGGATGGATTGGGCTGATAAATCGCGCTTGTAGCTTGTGTCTGCATATGATTTCTCTTCATTCTGACGGTGGGTGCCGACGTACGCTGATACGCCGCACCCAACCGGGTTCGCTTTCTTCGGCGGCTTGCCGCTGCCCTTCCAGCTGAGTTGTTAGGCTCGATTGTAACGCAATCAGCTCAAGACGACCGACCCGCGCACAGATTCCCCACATGGCGAAAACGCAACCCAGATATTGCACCGTGCCAGACAGATGCAATGTGGACGACCACGCAGCCGCGCCGCCCAGCCATTTGGCCACCGGCATCAGGAAGAAGATGGCCAGCCCGAACACCATGCTCAACGAACCTCGCGAGTGCAAATCGACCCGGATCAAGGCCCGGTAGCTGACTATGCCGACCAGGGCGCTCGCGCACCAGAACATTGGGCCGGTTGGCAGCACAGGCTGGACATAACCAGCCACCAGCAGGCCCAATACCACCCACAGCCACCAAGTCCGGACAAGTGAATTGGCCAGGCGTAACTGGCTGACAGTCAGCGACATCGGATCACGCTGTAGCCTGCTCACAATGTGCGGTGGGACAGGGCTGGGAGGCTGCCACGCAGCCGCTGTTGATAGGCAGGATTGATGTTTGCCACCACGATACCCGATCCCCGTGACAGGCGATCCAACACCACCCCCCATGGGTCGATGATCATGCTGTCACCATGTGTCTCCCGCCCATTGCGGTGATAGCCACCTTGCGCAGCGGCAATCACATAGGTCAGGTTTTCGATGGCCCGCGCCCGCAGCAATGTTTCCCAATGGGCCTTGCCGGTTGTTTCGGTGAAGGCTGCCGGCACCACGATCATATCGACCGGATGCATGGCACGATACAACTCGGGGAATCGCAAATCGTAGCATATCGACAGACCGATCCGCCCAAATGGGGTGTCCACCACCACGACATCCTTGCCGGGCTCGATGGTCCGCTCTTCCGAATAGTGCTCGGCGCCCATCTGCAGACCAAACAAGTGGATCTTGTCATAACGGGCCACCTGCTTGCCTTTGTCGTCATAGACCAGACAAGCATTACGCACCTTGTCGGGCTGATCACTGGCCAGCGGCACCGAGCCCCCGATGATCCACATCTTGTGCTTCTTTGCCATTTTCGCCAGAAAACGCTGGATCGGACCTTTGCCCTCTTCTTCACGCGCATCGACCTTATCCGTTTCCTTCATGCCCATGATCGCGAAATACTCGGGCAGCACCGCCAACCTGGCACCTTCCTTGGCAGCCATGTCCAACAACATTTCGGCTTCGGTCAGATTGGCGGATACAGTCGGGCCGGACGCCATCTGGATGGCGGCAACCCGGGCTGCGCCATTCACAGCAGGTTGCGAAATGATCTTTTTGGTCTTGTTTGAGCTATGTGCTTTGGTAGACATGATTTGTTCTCATCATTGCATGCTACGATTGTTCAGGACTGCCTCTGCGGTGGCCGGTCAATCATGGCCAACCGGCGAAATGGCATGACCGATCGCGCCGGCCCAGCCAAGCCCATGGCTGATCCTTCAACAAACCGGCACGTCTGCTTTCAGCATAGTGTGTCATTGTGGGTTTGTGTGCTGGTCAACCCTGAGCCCTACCGGCCCGATGTCAGCGCGTGTGACGCAGCCAGGGAACCAAGTGGTCGATCACTTGGCTTGTCATGCCCCAGCCAACCGTGCTGGCTACCGGTGGTCAACGTGCGCTTTGGGGCTCACGCTTGGGCTTGGGCGGTGCCCCTTTTTCCACCTTGGGATCACGCCAATCACCGCTGATTTGATATTCATAGGCAATCAGCTGCCCGATCGGCTCTTGCATCAGCTTCTGCAACACCAGCGCCCCCACGCCGGCCAAGGGGTTGGCCAGGGCCGCCCAGGCAGCGATGGATACGCCCTCACCTACCTTCGGGACGACTCGCACCGACAGGTTCTGCGTCTCCTTGGCAATATCCACCTCCCCTTTCATATTGATCAAGGCTGCCGGGCTGATGATGACGCCATTGTCTGTCGTCAATATGCCCTTGTTGATCTGCGCTTTGCCTGTGACCGCGTCAAAAGCCAACCCTTCACTGAAGACATCACCGAAATCCAGCGACATCCGCCGTGGCAGCGACTGCAGTGACAGAATCCCCAACAATCGCCCGATGCCGGGGTCGATCTTCTCGAACTGGCCATTTTTCGCATCCAAGGCCAAGTGTCCGGTCAAGGTCGGGTAGGCAGGATCATAGGGGCTGCCCTGCCAGCTCAATTGCCCCTCCAGCTTGGCGGTGCCTTTGCGAACCGTATCGGCATAGCCAAAACGGGCAAGGTATTTACCAACGTCGTCGCTTTCGATCTGGACATTGAATTGCGACACCTCGGGCCGGGCACGGAATGCCCACTGCCCATCTGCCTTCAATGTACCCTCAGGGGATTGCAGCACCAGCTTTTCAAAACGCAGAGAATCCCCGCGTGGCTGGGCTCGCAGCTCGACTTTGCCCAAGGTGTGATCCTTGTAGACCAGGTTATCGATACCGATATCCAGCCAGGGCAATGCGTTGCCCTGCGTATTGGTCAAGCTGTCCGGGCCACGCTCTGCGGCGATCAATGGCAGCTGCAGCCGCTTCAGACGGGCGGTCACCCGACCGCTCTGCTGGCTGTTCCAGCTCACCACGCCTTGTAGCTCCTGGCTGTTCACATTGAACAACCAGGAGCTACCCTCATGCTGGGCACTCAGTTTGACCTCTTTGATAGTCTTGTCGAGGATGGTCAGGCTGCCTGCACGCACATCGGAAATGGTCAAGGATGACAGCTCGCTGCTGCCACCTGGGCCTGCCAACAAGGGCAACCAGCGGTCCGCGTCGAACGCCGATAGCGTACCCGCCACGTTGACGCCATTTTTGATCGCACCCACCACCGGAATGGCGTCGCTCACCCCTCCGGCCTGCTCCACACTGGGGGTCAGGGTCACATTGCCCGCCATGGGCTGGCCTGGGCGCTCCAACATGTCCAGCATCAGTTGTCTATCCACCCGCAGCTGCCAGCGGGTCTGCCCGGCTGAGTCCGCAAGCTGCAGCCGCATGGGGCGCTGCTCACCGGCGGCCTTGGCAAAGGGTGGCGGCAGATCAGCTGCCATCCCTTGCAGGTTGGATTCCACCAACAGATCCGTCCCATTCCTGCGGATCGACAACCCCAGCTGGAACGGCGTCTCACCTTTCAATTGCTTATACAGCGGGCGATTCAGCCAAGCATGCAGGCCCACGCCAGTCACGCGCCCTCGGCCATTGATTCGGACCGTGCCATCTGCCAGCGTATCGGCATTGGCCACAAATCGCCCACCCAGGCCATCGCCCGCCAGGTTGTTGAAGGCAATGCCCCGCTCAGTGAATTGCAGGTTACCGCTCACGTTATCGAGTGTCGGGATGGTTTTGCCAAAATCCAAGCGGTTGCCGGCAAATCGCACCGTGCCATTCACCTTGGTATCGTCCGCATGCTCCAACGGGATGTCCAGCTTCAGCGATAGCTTGGCATTGCCCTGTGCTTTGATCGTGCGGGTGAACCCATCCAGCGACCGATCAACCGGACTGTTGTCCACATAACGCAGCAGATCATCAGCCTTCCCCTCGACTTCGCCATCGATCAGGAGTTGCTCGCCCTTGTCCAGGCTGGGTATATCGCCGGTCACTTTGATGATCCGCGAGCCCATGATGGTGCCGCTCTTGCTTTCGATACGCAGCTTGTCGCCCACGAAAGCCAGCTTGGCGTTCAATTTGTCGATCTGCGGCCACCCGGGCGCAAACTGCAGGTCGATGTCTCGCGTATCGACATCGACACGGAACACGCCCGTATTGGGTTTATCGAAGGGAAAGTGATCCAGCTCGCCTTGCAGCACCATATGCGCACGCTCTGCCGTGCCGCTTTTGAGCGCTGTCTTCAGCCAATCCCGCAAATCCGCAGAAGTCACCAAAGGCAGGTATTGCCACACCACATTGGCTTTGACCCGGCTGAGATCGGCTTTGAGATCGGCTCTGCCCGCCCCTTTTCCGGTGTATTGATACTCACCGCCCAAGTCCAGGTTCAAGTCCCCATTACTGACTTTGAACCGGCGCACCTGTGCCCGCCACTGCGCCTGATCACGCCGCCAATCAATGGCCGCATCCAGCCGACCCAATGCCAAAGGTGCTGCAAATACGCCGGGCATCGACAGGCTGGCATCTTCACCATCCAATGTCACCGTACCACCTTGCTCACTCGCCAACACCGCACCGCTCAGATTGCTGACGCCCGGCAGATCATCCACTGGGGCAAAGCCGACCTGTTCAAACGCACCGCTGAATCGATAACGCTGGGCAGGGGGGGCAGACCACTCGAACCGGACATCCTTCAACCGGCCATGCGGACTGGATTGCAGCAAGGCCTGATTGACCTTGGCCGGCAACGGCAAGGCACCTGCCAGCTCAGCCAATGGCGCCAGATCCAGCGCGGGGGCGTTGAGCTTGGTCAGCTGCCACCCAGTCGCACCGGTATCGGTCAGCTCTACCTGCAATTGTCGTTGGCGAATCGGCGCTGCGGGTTTGCGGTCCAGATCGAAGCGACTGAGCTGCAGATCGTACTGCGCGCCATTCACCGCCAAGGCAAATTCGGTGTCCAATCGCTGCACGATCAAGGGGGCCAGCTGTTGCCCAAACCGTAGGTTGACATCATTCAGCATCAACGCCATCTGCAGCTGCTTGAGCCTACCCTTATCCAGCTGCAGCGTGCCGCTGACGCCGCCCTTACCTTTTTCGATTGTGATCGGGTAGCGAATCCACTGCCGCCAGGCCGCCAGATCGGCATATGACAGATTGAACTGCGTGCGCCCCGACCAGCTCGCGAGATCGGCAACGCGCTTGCCACGCAGATTGCCCTGCAGGCTGAGCTGGGAGGCCAGCTTGGCGGGAGGCGTACCCTGCAGGGTGAAGTGGTGGCGGCCAAATCGGTTGTCGAGCCGGAAATCCACTGCATCGATACTCAGGGGCGGTGCAGCGAACTGGTCATCCAGCCAGCTCACCTTGGCCTGCAGGATCTCGATGGAGGATTGTTCCAGCACCCAATCGGCAAATCCATTGTCCGGCCCGTCACCATTCAGCGGGATACCCGCCAGCGAAATGACTCCTTCCGGGCTGCGCCGGATCACCAATGCCGGTCGATTGATCGACAGGGATGCAAAACGCAACTTGAACAAGACCGGGGACCACCAGGACACAGTCGCTGACACCTGGTCGAAATCCAGTGCCTGACGCCCACTTTTGTCATAGAGGTGGACATCTTTGAACACGATGCGGGGAGATAGACCATCCCAATAGCCTGACAGGTGGCCAATACGCAGCGGCAAGCCAATTTCACTTGCGGCCAGCTTCACCAGATCGGGGCGATATTGATCCAGATTCGGGAACAGCCAGAACTGCAGCGTCGCCCAGATGGACACCCCCAGCACCAGCGTAGCGATGATGATCCGTCGCAGGGCGTGGGCATGCCACAGCAAAGTGCGCGAAGCAATCCTGCGACAGTAACGAAATAACGTGAAAGCCTTATTTGGCGAATGATCAGACATCAACAATCAACGATTTGTCACGGTATGGCACGCACGCCATACCGCAGGCCCCGATGGGCCTTGCCAAAGGCCATCAACACAACCAGGGTAGACCACCCCGGACCCAACGCAGGATGGGCTTGTATCATTGCCCAACCCACCTCTCCATCTATACCATCTATAGCCAGGTTCTGTTGACACCATTCGGCTGAGTATAGCGAGCAAATGACGCCCGCAGTATTGTCCTTACCCACAACCGGTGCTGCATAAGTGACGATACGATATCAGCCGAACCAGGAACCAACGCTGAACAGATGATGATTTCCTGCAGATCATCTTACCCGTCAACGCGATGCCATTCTATCGAAAGCTCTGACAATGCGCGAACATCCCGCCCTTGACCCGCTCGATGCTGCCCTGCAACACAGTCGATATCTGCAACGACTGAATACCGCCACCCCGGACCTGATCACACACGAAGCCGCCGAGGTCATGCACCCTTACGACAAGGGCAGTATGAATGCATTCGTCGCAGCCCAGGGCGAGATCGTTGATGATGGCATGTTGAAACGGGTGTTGCGCACATTGCGCAAACGCGTCATGGCGCGGCTGATCATGCGGGACATCAGCAGGCTTGCCACGCTGGATGAGGTGGTCAAAACCGTGACCAGCCTGGCCGAGATCGGCGTCGAGCAGGCCGCGTGCCACCACGCACGGTGGCTGCAGCCACAATTCGGTGAGCCGATCGGCGATGAGACGGGCACCGCGCAGCAATTGATTGTCATCGGCATGGGCAAGCTGGGTGGTAGCGAGTTGAATGTCTCATCCGATATCGACCTGATCTTCGCCTATCCGGAAGACGGCCACACCAACGGCCCGCGCAAGTTGAGCAATCACGAGTTTTTCACCCGCCTGGGCCGTCTGATCATCGCCACCCTGCACGAGCCGACGGCGGACGGCTTTGTCTTCCGTGTGGATATGCGCCTGCGCCCGTATGGCGATTCCGGCCCGCTGGCCTCCAGCTTTGCGATGCTGGAGGAGTACCTGCACACCCAGGGGCGGGAATGGGAGCGCTATGCATGGCTGAAAGGCCGCGCCTTGACTGGCGATGCAGACGGGCTGTGGACCTTGGTCAAGCCTTTCGTCTACCGCAAGTATCTCGATTACGGCGCCTATGCATCGATGCGCAGCCTGCATGGGCAGATCCGCCGCGAGGTGGCCCGGCGCGACATGGCGGACAACATCAAACTCGGCCCTGGTGGTATACGCGAGATCGAGTTCATTGCTCAGGTGTTTCAATTGATACGCGGGGGCCGTGAACGTGGTCTGCAGATGCGCTCTACCCGCAAAGTGCTGAGCTGGCTGGGCGAACACCGACTGATTCCACCCCATGCCACGCGGGAGCTGCAGGAGGCCTATGCCTTCCTGCGCAATCTGGAGCATCGTCTGCAATATCTGGACGACGCGCAGACCCAGACCTTGCCCAGCCAGCCGGATGATCGTCGGCAGATTGCAAGCAGCATGGGTTACAGCGATGTAGAGTCATTTGAAAAGGCGCTGCAATGGCATCGCAGCCGAGTGACCAATCATTTCGAGCATGTCTTCACCGCACCACAGCAGGAGGGCGAGCACCCCTTGGATGACCTGTGGCAAGACGATGAATACTCCGAGCAACACACGGCCAAGCTGGCGGAGCTGGGGTATCAGGAGCCGGACACCATCAAGCAGCTGCTGTCTCAGATGAAGTCATCCACCCGCTACCGGCAGATGCCGGAAAGCAGTCGCCGCCGGTTGGATGCACTGCTGCCACCGATGATCGAAGTGGCTGCTGGCATGCCCAACCCAGACGGCACATTGACCCGCCTGATCAGGCTGCTGGACGCCATCTTGCGGCGTGAGTCTTATCTCGCTTTGCTGAGCGAGCACCCGCAGACCTTGAAACGGCTGGCCAATCTATACAGCGCCAGCCCCTGGGTATCTGATTACCTGACCCGCCACCCGATCCTGCTGGACGAGCTGCTGGATGCCCGCTTGTTGTATGCAGCGCCGGATTGGGCGCAGACCCGGGCGCGGCTCGCCGCCGAGCTGGATGCCGCCACAGGCGATGCCGAGCAGCAGATGGATCTGCTTCGCCACTGCCAACACACGCAGCTGTTCCGACTGGTGGCGCAGGATCTGGCCGGACTGCTACCGTTGGAGACACTGTCGGATCACCTCTCCGACCTGGCCGATATGATTCTGGCGGAGGTGGTGCGCTGCTGCTGGCAGGCGCTGCCAGGCAAACACCGCGACAATCCGCTGTTTGCCATCATCGGCTATGGCAAGCTGGGGGGGAAGGAGCTGGGCTATGCATCCGACCTCGATCTGATCTTTCTATACGAGGACGATCACGACAACGCCGGAGAGAATTACGCCAAGCTGGCACGTCGCATCGGCACCTGGCTCAGCACCGCCACCCCGGCTGGCACATTGTATGAGATCGACTTGCGGCTACGCCCCAATGGCGAGAGTGGGCTGATGGTCACCACCATCGAAGGATTCGCCGCTTATCAGCATCAGCACGCCTGGGTATGGGAGCACCAAGCCCTGACCCGCGCACGTTTTTGTGCAGGCGAGCCCAGCATCGGCGCCCAATTCGAGCAGATCCGCCAACAGGTGCTGATGAAGCAACGTGACCTGAACCAATTGCGCCAGGAGGTGTATGCAATGCGCCACAAAATGCTGGAAAACCGCTTGGGCAGCCGCGAAGGCTTTGATCTCAAGCATGGGCGTGGCGGCATCATCGATGTGGAGTTCATTGTGCAATATCTGGTGCTTGCGCACGCGGCCCACCACCCCAAGCTGACCGGCAACAAAGGCAATCTCGCCCTACTCGGCTTCGCCGCTGAAGCGGGGCTGCTCAGTGCTGCGGATGCACAGGCCGCGCAGCAGGCCTACCGCGAGTATCGACGGCTGCAGCATGCGCAGCGCCTGGATGGCCGCAAGCGCTACATCGTCGATGAAATCGCGATCACCCCACACATTCAGACTGTGATGACGATCTGGCGGCAGGTGTTTGGCCAGGATTGACCAAGGCGGCGACGTGCCGCTGTCAACCCCGGCCAAGGCTGAGTCTTTACAACAATTTACCTGGGTTCATGATCCCCTTTGGATCAAACACCTGCTTGATACCCCGCATCAAGGCGATTTCCGCCGCCGTGCGGGTGTAACCCAGATAGGGTTGTTTGGTCAGCCCCACCCCATGCTCAGCGGAAATGCTGCCCTGATGCTGGCGGACCAGGTCGAACACCCATTGATTGACCTGCTGGCAACGGCTGACAAAATCAGCCATCGCCAACTCATCCGGCTTCAATACATTGATATGCAGGTTGCCATCACCGATATGGCCAAACCAGACCACTTCGAAATCCGGATACTCGCGTGCCAACACCGCATCCAGCGCCTGCATGAACGGCGGCACATTGGCAATGGTGATGGCAATGTCGTTTTTGTAAGGTTTCTTCGGGGCGATCGACTCGCTGATGTCTTCACGCAACCGCCACAGGGCCTGCGCCTGTGCATCGGACTGACTGATTACGCCATCCACGACCCAACCCTGTTCGACTGCTTTTTCAAACAGCTGCAAAGCCAGCTCCTGCTCGGTTACACCCTGATTTTCGAACTCCAGCAACACATAATAGGGACTTTCGCTCTCAAAGGGGCGCTGCACATGGCCTCTGGTCAATACATGCTTCAAGGCCTTTTCAGAGAAGAACTCAAATGCAGTCAAATCCAGCTGGTGTCGGCAGGTGTTGAATACCTGCATGATGCCCTGCAGCTCTGGCACCGCCAATACCATGACAGACAGCGCCTTGGGAGCACGGGTCAATTTGATGGTAGCCTCGACGATCAAGCCCAGCGTGCCTTCCGAGCCGATGAACAGGTGGCGCAGGTCATAGCCGGTGGCATTTTTGATCAGGCCATTGTTCAACGACAGGATTTCGCCCGTACCCGTAACCACTTTGAGCCCGACCACCCAATCACGGAACAGGCCATAACGAACCACCTTGATGCCCCCGGCGTTGGTTGCAATATTCCCGCCCACCCGGCTGGAGCCCCGCGACGCGAAATCGACCGGAAAGTACAGCCCCTGCTCTTGGGCGAATTGCTGCAGCCGCTCGGTGATCACTCCCGCTTCGCAAACGACAGTACGGTCGATCGGATTGAAGTCCCGCAAGGCTTCCATGCGATCAAACGACACCACCACCTCGCCCTGGCTGGCCACCGCACCGCCAGACAGGCCGGTGCGTCCGCCAGAGGGCACCAATGCGATCTGATGCTGATTGGCCAGCCGCACCAACGCCTGGACTTCCTCGATACATTTGGGAAAGACGACCGCACTGGGTGCAGGTTGGTAGATACGCGTCCAGTCCAGGCCATAGTGCGCCAGGGTGTCGGCATCGGTGCGCACGCGTTGATCGGTAAACAGCAGCTCAAGGGCGGGAATCAGCGAAAAACTCATGGTGTTGTCGTCTATCGTGTTTGTGATCGGGAACAGCGGCGACATGATATCCCAACACGCCCATCCGGTTTTGCCACCGAACCGCGATGCGGTTCAGTATGACGCGATATCGACACGACAAGTACCCGCACTCGGGGCGGGCAAGTGAGCTGATCCGGCAGCCGCCGCCATCTCGCATGGTATTGCAGGATAGTCCTTGAGCGCTCAGTCAGATTGGGTTGCCAAACACCCGGTTGCGGCCATTCTTCTTGGCGGAATACAGCGCTTGATCTGCACCATACATCAAAAAACCTTCCGCCGTGGCCTCGCTAGGTACCGTCGCGGCCACGCCCAGGCTCAGTGTGACATGATCGGCCACACTGGAGCTGGCATGGGGAATCCGCAACGCGCTGATCGCTTTCAGCATGCCCTCTGCGATGAAGATGCCGCCCGCCAGCGTGGTATTGGGCAGCAGGATGACAAACTCTTCGCCGCCATACCGGGCGAGCAGATCACCCGGGCGATGCAGCTGGCCTTGTAACGCTGTCGCGATTTTCCGCAGGCACTCGTCGCCCGCCTGGTGTCCATAGTAATCGTTGTACAGCTTGAAGAAATCGACATCAGCAAAGATCAGCGCCATGGGCTCCCGATGGCGGATCGCCCGACGCCACTCATGGGCCAGGTAGTCATCAAAATAGCGCCGATTGGCAATACCGGTCATGCCGTCCTGATTGGCTTGGCGTAAGAGCTCCGTATTGGCCTGACGCAGCTGCTGGTTCACATTTTCGGTCTCGCGCCGAGAGGCCTCCAGCTGTTCCAGAGCCCGCTTGAGCTGATCTTCCGCCACCTTCCGGCCAGTGATGTTGCGACCGATATAGGCCGCACCACACACCTCGCCAGCTTCATCGCGAATCGGGCAATAATTGACCTCGAAATATTCATCCCCTTTGCCGGGGGCTTTCCAGGACTGGGTATCGGCAAAGGTTTCGCCAGTCAGCGCCCGACGCCAGTTGGTGAAGGCGCGGGCCATGGCCTCGGGCTGATCGACCAGACTGGCCAACAGATTCATTCCCAACGACACTGGCAGCCCATAATTGAATTCAAACACCTGCCTGAAGGCCGTGTTGTAAGCGATCAACCGGCACTCTCGGTCCAACGCTGCGATCAAGTCATTGGTGCCTTCGATGATGCCGAACAACCGCATATGCAACAGCCGCAGCGCCGCGACCGACTCCCGGAATTCCTTTTCCATCTGTTTGCGCAGCGAGATATCTCGTAGCGATACCAGCAATAGATTCCGACCGTCATGGCGTATGGCGCTGAACAAGGCCTCGGCTTGCAAGACCGTGCCCACATGGGTGGTGCGCGACACCTCCAGCATCACCGCCTCACCACGGCTTACCCGCCGGTAGATATCCTCCAGCCCGACCGCACTCAGATCCTTGCCAGGTGCGCCGATCAATTGATCGAACTGATTCCCCACCAGCCAACCACGGTTGGTGCCCATATGCTCGCAAGCGTGTTGATTGACATCGACGATGCGCCCACTGTTGTCCACCAGAAAGAACTCATCACGAGCCAGATCAAACAGAGTCCGCAGGCGTTCAGATTCGCGTAGGGCATCCTCAGCCATGCGACGGCTGGTGATGTCACGCGTCACCAGCACGAAGCCACGCTCCAGCTCGGCCTCACGCTCAAAAGCCCGCCCGAAGATCTCGACCCACAGGTAATCGCCGTTATGGCACAACAGGCGACACTGCAAGGTCGCGCCTTCTGGGTGGGCGACCAGCCCGGCCAGGGTCTGTAAGGCAATGGCATGATCGTCCGGATGGATCAGATCCTGTGGCAATTTGCCCAGCAGCTCTGATTGATGAAAGCCCAGCATGGCGTAACAAGCGGGTGAGACATATTCGATCCGACCATCCTCTGCATGCTCGGAGATCACATCCCTGGCCTGCTCGGTCAGCACACGGAACTGCCGCTCGCTATGCATCAATGCCTGTCGCTCGGCCAGCTGGCTGGTCTCATCACGGATGAGCACCCACCTCAGCTCGTCCTGCCCAGGCACTTCACTCACGGAAAATCGGACGCGCCGCCGCTGCCCTGATGAGGTCAGCAACTCGCCCAGCAAAGTTGCCTCGGTGGCGGCACCCAGCAACCGCAGGGTTTCAGGGGAGCAGAAATCACGGATGGCGCGATCCGACAAGATGGCAGGATCATCAAACCCAAGCAGACCAGCCAGCGAGGCGTTGACATACCGGATATGCCCCGCGCGATCCAGCACCATGACCGCTTCGCACGACGCGTCGAACCACACAGGCCATTTTGCACGCTCGCGAGCCTGCTTGCGCCGCCACCAACCGATCACCTTGCGCTCCCCTCCCGTAGATACCACCAACCCGGCCCACCCTTGGCCGGTCGTATGGCCCATCTGATCTTGTTTTATTCTGACCCTGTCGATATCGTGCTGAGGCGGGCAACGCAGCCATGTCCACAGAATCTAGATGTGGTATAGCACGTACACCACACACCGCGCCATGCGCTTCACCGCATAAGCAAAACGATTCCACAATGCTACACTAACCAGCCTCACACTCGGCATCCAACTGATTGAACACCTGCCATCGAACATGTCGAAAGCCGCTCCAGGACGGCGCAGCAACGTGGATTATGCCATCGCACTATAGGAAATAGAATGTTTTGGATCAGAAAAACAGCAGGTTTACCCAGAATGGTCTTATCATGCGCCGCCCTGCTGACTTGCGCGCAAGCATATGCCCAAGCTGATCACACCACCGATGCCAGCGGGTTATGGTGGGTTGGTGGCATCGCCTTGCTGATGATATTAGGCCCATTGATCACATTGAAGATGACCAGCCGCCAGCCCCCACCCACCAGACGTGACTCATCGACCACCACCAACCCGAGAGATGGCCACCACCCACCACCCTGAGCCGCTGCCGGCAACGCACCAGACAGCCACCCAGCACCAAACGCCACTCCATTCTCCCCTCCCCCCCCACTACAAACCGATGCATCAGGTGCGCAACAAAGCCTGCATTTTCTGAAATTTTTCTTCTTTATCCTATTGTTGACCCAGATATATCGAACAGGCGACGAATTGCGAGCGGATTTGCAGCTTATTCATTGAATACAATGTAAATATACAGGCCATCCGAATGCAATCAGCCATCAAATCCACTAGGCCAACACCTGACACCCGTAGCAAAGCTACATGCCATGTAGAAATCAGCGGCCAGATCATGCGCCCAGCATGTCGCAGCGCAGCATCACACTTGCTTGACAGCCTTGACACTTCTCACGAAAACTACCGCAAACGATTGCGCAAACGTTTGCGCATGCATATTTACAAAAATACACTGGTAAACCCTTATCAGTTTGTCGTTTGCAACTGCACATCGGCGCACTCGATTCAGCTGTGTCAATGCGTCGATCCCCAATAAACCCGCCGTCCCTAGGAGATTTGGATGACCACCCGCCGTCACACCCTGAAGCTGCTCGCACTGGCCGTCGCCGTCGGTGCCTTACCATTCCAGCATGCCAGCGCCGCCGGCAATGCCAAGCCTAAAGTCGCACTGGTCATGAAGTCATTGGCCAATGAATTCTTCCGCACCATGGAAGATGGCGCCAAGGCGCACCAGAAGCAGAATGCAGCAAAGTATGACCTGGTCGCCAACGGCATCAAGGACGAAACCGACACCGCAGGGCAGATCAAGATCGTTGAACAGATGATTGCGCAGCGCGTGGACGCTATCGTGATCGCCCCAGCGGACTCGAAGGCGCTGGTACCCGCCATGAAAAATGCCATCGACAAGGGCATTCTGGTGGTGAACATCGACAACCGTTTCGATGGGGCTGCTCTGAAAGAGAAGAACATCAGCGTGCCCTTTGTCGGCCCGGATAACCGCGCTGGCGCGAAACTGGTGGGCGACCACTTGGCCAAGCAATTGAAGAGTGGCGACAAAGTCGGCGTCATCGAAGGTGTTTCGACCACGTTCAATGCACAACAGCGCACGCTGGGCTTCCAGGATGCGATGAAAGCTGCCGGGGT
Source organism: Chitinivorax tropicus (assembly GCF_014202905.1). NCBI lineage: Bacteria > Pseudomonadati > Pseudomonadota > Betaproteobacteria > Chitinivorax > Chitinivorax tropicus. The sequence continues at coordinate 124,607 of NZ_JACHHY010000010.1, forward strand.
GCAGGTGGTCTCGGTGCAGTCTGGCCAATGGGAAATCGAGAAGGGCAATACGGTCGCCGCTGCCATGCTGCGCGAGTACCCTGATCTGAAGGCCCTGCTGTGCGGCAACGACAACATGGCACTGGGTGCGGTGGCGGCGGTCAAATCAGCTGGCAAGACCGACAAGGTCAAGATCGTCGGCTACGACAACATCTCTGCCGTCAAGCCGATGCTGGCCAATGGCCGCATCGTGGCCACTGCGGATCAATACGCGGCCAAGCAGGCGGTGTTCGGCATCGAGACTGCGCTCAAGGCCCTGGCAGACAAAACACCTCAGCAGTCATTGCCGGCATCGGTTCAAACAGCTGTCGATCTGGTCACCAAGTAATGATCGGATCGATCGGTGCTTGATGGATGATCAAGCAGTCAGGCAGGTGGCATTGCTACCTGCCTGATCGTTTTACTCCGCGCCGGGCGCGGAATATGTCTTCAAGCTGATGCGGTGCAGGTTTTGCGCAGGCTGGCCCAGCCATGCCACCACCGCACAGGCAATACCCCTGGGCCAGCCTGGCTGGCCGTCACACCCACAGGAGAGGCCATGACGCCCCCTACCCCATTATTGAGCGTCAACGGTGTCGCCAAGCACTATGCTACCCCGGTGCTGAGCGATATCGATCTGACGCTGTCCGCCGGTGAAGTGCTGGCCTTGACCGGTGAAAACGGCGCGGGCAAAAGCACGCTCTCCAAGATCATATGCGGCTTGGTGCCGCCGACACTGGGCTCATTGACCCTGTCTGGGCAGCCTTATCAGCCGACATCCCGTAGCCATGCCGAGAAACTGGGCGTGCGCATGGTCATGCAGGAACTCAGCCTGATCCCTACGTTGAGCGTGGCGGAAAACCTGTTGCTGGATAAGCTGCCGCAACGATTTGGTCTGATCAACCGCCGTGTCTTACATGAACAGGCCGCCAGGCAGATGGCCGCCATTGGCCTGGACAATATCGACCCCAGCGCTCCAGTCGGCAGCCTGGGCATCGGTCACCAGCAGATGGTGGAAATCGCACGCAATCTGGTTGGTGATTGCAAACTGCTGATTCTGGACGAACCCACCGCCATGTTGACCGACCGTGAGATTGCGCACCTGTTTGTGCAGATCGCCAAGCTCAAGGCTTGCGGCGTAGGCATCATCTATATCTCCCACCGGCTGGACGAGCTGCAACGCATTGCGGATCGGGTCGCGGTGCTGCGCGATGGGCGGCTGGTGGATGTGCGCCCGATGGCAGGCGTCACACAAGACGAGCTGGTACAGCGCATGGTCGGCAAGACCGTGGACGAAGGCGCCGGACGCCCGCGCCGCCAGGCCGGGGCGGTGCGTCTGGCCGCCCGGCAACTGCGGCGTGGCGAGCTGGTACAAGATGTCGATCTGGAGCTACGCGGCGGTGAAATCATGGGCCTGGCTGGCTTGGTTGGCGCAGGCCGTACTGAATTACTGCGGCTGATCTTTGGTGCGGATCGCAAGGAAGGCGGCGAGCTGTATCTCGACCAGGCAGCCACAGCGGTGACCATTGATTCGCCGATGGCTGCCATCCGCCATGGCATCGGCCTGGTCACGGAGGACCGCAAGGCACAGGGCCTGCTGCTGAATCAACCGATTCGCATCAACACCACACTGGCCAATCTGAAGCCCGTCAATCGTCATGGTTGGCTCAATCAGACAGCCGAGCTGTCCATCACCCAGCACTTGGCAGACCTGCTGCGCGTGAAATGCCAATCGGTCGAGCAGCCTGTCGGTGAGCTGTCCGGTGGCAACCAGCAGAAGGTCGTATTCGCGCGCTGGCTGCATCGCGACTGCAATGTACTGCTATTGGACGAACCCACGCGCGGGGTCGATATCGGCGCCCGTGCCGACCTGTATCAAGAGTTGGATCGACTGGCTGCGGCGGGCAAGGCCTTGCTGATGGTATCCAGCGACTTGCGCGAGTTGATGACAGTCTGCGACCGGATCGGCGTGATGAGCGCAGGCAGGCTGGTCGCCATTTTCGAACGCGGCCAATGGACCGAACAAGGCTTGCTGGAAGCATGCTTCAGCGGTTACGCCAACCTGAACCGCACCCAACACGCGGCAACAACGCATCATTGAGGTAACCATGCAATCTTCTACACAAACCCTGCGCAATCAATCCACGGGAAAACCCACCGGCGGCAAGCTGGGGGGCGCCATGGGAACCTATATCGGACTGCTGGGCACGCTGGCCGCGATGATCGCGCTGTTTGGCACGCTGAGCCAATATTTCCTGACCATGGATACCTTTGTCACCATTGCCAATGACATCCCAGCGCTGGCTGTCATGGCGGTCGGCATGACCTTTGTGCTGGTCATCGCAGGCATCGACTTATCGGTCGGCTCGGTGATGGCGCTGGGTGGCGCAGTCACGGCCATCGCGCTGCAGCAATGGCAATGGGGTGTCTGGCCTGCGGCCCTGCTGGGCTTGGTGGTCGGGCTGGTATGCGGCTTGATCAACGGCGTGGTGTCTGTCGGCTGGCGTCTGCCTTCATTCATCGTGTCACTGGGCATGTTGGAAATTGCCCGTGGCAGCGCTTACATCGCGACGGACTCCCGCACCCAATATATCGGCACCACCGTGGAATGGCTCAGCGCCCCCATTGCGGGCAGCATTTCGCCTGCCTTCATCCTGGCCGTGCTGGTGGTGATCGCCGGGCAGATCATCCTCACCCGCACTGTGTTTGGCCGTTACATGATCGGCATCGGCACCAATGAGGAAGCCATGCGACTGGCTGGGGTCGATCCACGCCCAGTCAAGATTGCGGTATTTGCGCTGATCGGTGTACTGGCTGCAGTGGCAGGCCTGATGCAGACCTCTCGCCTGGAAGCCGCCGACCCCAATATGGGCGTCGGTATCGAGCTGCAGGTGATTGCAGCCGTGGTCATCGGCGGAACCAGTCTGATGGGGGGACGCGGGTCGGTCATCAACACCTTCTTCGGCGTGCTGATCATCGCAGTGCTAGAGGCGGGCCTGGCCCAAGTCGGCGCCAGCGAGCCGACCAAGCGCATCATCACTGGCTGCGTCATCGTCGCCGCCGTGGTGCTGGACATGTACCGTGAACGCCGCCGTGCGCGCAAAGGTTGATGCATCTTCCATCGCAGACCAGATGCCATTCCATCACATCATGCAACGACCCAATTCTGCGTGGAGTTAAGCCATGGCAACCATGAAGGAAGTCGCCCACCGGGCTGGCGTGTCGGTCACTACCGTATCACATGTGCTGAACGGCACCCGACATGTGAGCGACGACGCCAGGAACCGGATCGAGCAGGCGATCCGTGAGTTGTCCTATGTGCCCAGCGCGGTCGCACGTAGCCTCAAGCATAACGTGACGCACACCATCGGCATGATGATCCCCAACAGCTCGAACCCGTATTTCGCTGAGATATTACGGGTCATCGAGGCGCGTTGTTTCGATGCGGGTTATAACGTCATCCTGTGCAATTCGGACGACAACCCGCACAAGCAGAGCGTGTACTTGCGGGTGCTGACCGAGCGGCGCATCGATGGGCTGATCGTCGTCACCTCGGGCGAAGACGCCGGGCTGCCTGCGCTGCTGACCGACCTGCACCTACCCATGGTGCTGGTGGATCGTGAAATGGACAATATCCACTGCGATCTGGTCGAAGTCAGCCACATTCAGGGCGGATACCTGGCCACCCAGCACCTGCTGACGCTGGGGCATCGTCACATCGCCTGCATCAGCGGCCCCAGCGAGATCTCACCCAGCGATCAACGGATTGCCGGCTGGCAGCTGGCAATGGGTGAGGCCGGAATCGAGCCAGCGGATGATGCACTCTGGCGCAGTGACTTCACCAGTCGCGGCGGCTATCAGGCCATGCATGCCCTGCTCCGCCAGCCACAGCCACCCAGTGCGGTCTTCGTCTGCAACGATCTGATGGCGATAGGCGCCATGTGTGCGGCTTACGAATTGGGTATCCGTGTCCCGGATCAGCTGTCGATCATTGGCTTTGACGACATCGACCTGGCGTCATTCAGCAGCCCGCCGCTGACGACCGTGTCGCAGCCCAAGGAACGCATTGGCGCCATTGCCGTGGACATGTTGCTGGAGCACATCCAAGGCCGCCGCGACGAGCCGCGCCGCATCGTATTGCAGCCTGAGCTGCGCTTTCGCAGCTCGACCGCACCTTTTGCCCCGCCGGGTACGCCGGCCCGGCGCAGCAAAACCACATTGAACAACCGTTAGGCCGATCCATCGGGTCACGACCTTCCTCCAACCAACCATCTGAATCCACATGACCACATACAAACCATCTACACGCCGTCTCGTTGTTGTTGGTAGTCTGAACATGGACCTGGTGATGCGCGTCCCACGTGCGCCAGAGGCCGGTGAAACCCTGACCGGGTACGACTTTGCCACCCATCCAGGTGGCAAAGGTGCCAATCAGGCGGTGGCCTGCGCCCGATTGGGTGGCGAGGTCAGCTTGATCGGTCGGCTGGGCAATGACGCATTCGGTCAGGTATTGCGTGATGGCCTGATCGCGGAAGGCATCTCGGATGACACCGTGGGCAGCGATGACCGGGCAGCCACTGGCGTTGCCATGATCATGGTGGATGACGCCGCGCAGAACCGCATCACCCTGGCCCCGGGTGCAAACGCCAAGCTGACACCCGCCCACATCGATGCCCAGGCAGGGCTGTTCGATGGCGCGGCGATGTTGATCCTGCAACTGGAAGTACCCATGCCCACCGTGCTGCACGCTGCCACGCTCGCCCGCCGGCATGGTTGCCCCGTGCTGCTCAACCCAGCGCCCGCGACCAGCTTGCCCGATGCCATCTGGCCAATGATCGATTACCTGGTGCCTAATGAGACAGAAGCCACGCTATTGACCGGCATCATAGTCACTGACCCGGCCAGCGCTGGCGAAGCCGCAAAACGATTGCTGGATAAGGGCGTCCGCAATGTGCTGATCACATTGGGCTCACAAGGTGTGCTGCTTGCCAATGGACAAGGCACCGAACATCTGCCAGCGTTTGTGGTTAAAGCCATCGACACCACGGCGGCGGGTGACACCTTCATCGGCGGCTTGGCTGCCGGCCTGGCAGAGGGCATGAGCCTGTCCGATGCCGCCCGCCTAGGCCAACGTGCCGCGTCGATCAGCGTCACTCGCCACGGCGCACAACCGTCCATCCCATATCGTGCCGAGCTGAATAGTTGAAATTTTGCCTGCTTAACCAGGCTTTGTTGTTGAGAGAGTTGCACCATGAAGAAGACCCCACTGCTACACCCTGATCTGTCCGATGCCATTGCCCGCCTGGGGCATGGTGACATGCTGGTGATCGCTGATGCTGGCTTACCGATCCCCGACGGGCCACGCCGGATCGATCTGGCAGTGACGCCGGGGCTGCCCGGCCTGGATGCAGTGTTGGAGGTAGTGCTGGGAGAAATGCAGGCCGAGTACGCCACCATCGCATCCGAGCTGGGCGACCGCAATCCCGTCGTGGCGCAACAGGTGGCACAGCGCCTGGGCGGTCTCGCCATCCGACAGCTCGATCATGAACAATTCAAGCAGTTGACCCGGGCCGCGCGCGTTATCGTCAGAACCGGCGAATGCACCCCGTATGCGAATGTGATCTTACACGCGGGCGTGGTGTTCTGACCCAACAGGGGTGCTCAGCCCGGCAACGCCGGATTGGGCGCCCACAGACCCGCATGCGGATCGGTGATCAACCCAGAGCGCAGCAATCTTTCATGCAGCACCAGCGCATCGGCAACGTGGGTACGTAGCTCGATGCGGTCCACCGGTTTGTTGATGAATTTATGTACCGTCCCATCGTTGATGGCGTCCAGCATGCCACGGAAATCGGCATGGCTGCTCATCAACAACCGCACCGTATTCGGTGACAACTGACGGGCCCGCTTCAGGAAGTCGATGCCCATCATGTCTGGCATATGCTGATCACACAGAATCACCCCGACGTGATGACAGGCCAGCTCCTCGAATGCAATCTGCACATCGTTGGCGATCAATATCCGGTAGTCGGCCTCGCGCAGATCGCGCTCCATCGCAGTGGTGACGCTGAATTCATCATCCACGATCATCAAGGTATGCTGTCGCGTCTTTTTCCGCACACCGATCGGCGCACGGATATGCCCCTCGCGCAGCAGGTTGCTGCATGCCTCGGCGGGCATGGCCGCGCTGAAGTAATGGCCTTGCACTTGGTCGCATTCCCGGCTTTCGAGCAATGCCACCTGGCCGGGGGTCTCCACCATCTCGGCAATCACCACCAGCCCCAGCCGGTGCGCCATGGAGATGATGGCATCGGTAATGGCCAGGCTGCGCGGGTCTGATGTGATCTCTTTCACAAACGAGCCATCCAGCTTCAGCTTATCGATCGGAAAACGTTTCAGATAGTGCATATTCGAATAAGCCGTACCGAAGTCATCGATGGCCAGCTTGACACCAAGCTCCTTCAGCTTGTACATCAATGCGATATTCTTTTCCGGGTCGTCCATCGACACGCTTTCCGTCAATTCCAGCTCCAGAAACTCCGGTGTCATGTGGGTGGACTGCAATAGATTGGCCAACAATACTTCCAGGCCCCGTCGCCTGAATTGCTTGGCCGATACGTTAACGGCAATGCTCAGCTCCGGCATGCCCATTTCCTGCCAGACCCGGTTCTGCCGGCAGGCCTGATGAATCACCCACTCGCCCAGTGGCTCGATCAGGCCGGTTTCCTCAGCGATCGGGATGAAGCGGCCCGGCGAGATATTCCCCAGCTCTGGGTGCTTCCAGCGTAACAAGGCTTCCAGGCCGACGATGCGACCGGTCTTCAGCTCGATCTGCGGCTGGTAGTGCAAGGACAGTTGCTCCCGTTCGATGGCATGACGCAGCTCGCTCTCGATATGTACTTTTTCAGATAACTTGTGCCCAAGCTCCGCGCTGTAGGTCTGCAGATTGTTGCGGCCTTCCTGCTTGGCTTGGTACATGGCAGCATCAGCAAACCGGAGCAGGTCATCGGCATTGCGCCCATCCGTCGGAAATGCGCTGTAACCGACGCTACAGGTGACCACCAGCTCCCGTCCGCCCAGGTGGATGGGCTCCACTACCCGGCTCAATACCCGCTGAATGACTTTCGATTCTTCGTTGCCATCGACGGCGTCTTGCAACAACACCACGAACTCGTCGCCACCGATACGGGCAATGGTGTCTGAATCCCGTACACAGCTGGTCATACGGCCCGCCAGTGTTTTCAGCAGCTCATCACCCATTTCATGTCCAAAACTGTCATTGATCCACTTGAAGCGGTCGAGATCGATGAAGCACACTGCACAGCGGCCATTGTTGCGGCGAGCATAGGCAATGGCCTGGGTCAGCCGATCCATGAACACATTGCGGTTCGGTAGACCGGTCAGCGCATCATGCGTGGCCTGATGTTGCAAGGCGCTTTCCAGACGCTTGCGCTCGGTGATGTCCTGCACCATGCCTTCATAGCAGATCACTTCATTCTGCTCGTTCCGAACCACATGGGCGGTGATGGACAGCTCGATCTCCGTGCCATCTGCCCGCCTGGCGGGCACCTCGACATTGCGGATGGCGCCTTCGAGCCGGATGGCGCTTGCCAGGCCGTCATTGGCCTCCCGCCCGAGAAAGACGTCAAACGGCTGCCGGCCATAATGTGTTTTCAAGTCCTCCGGCGATTTGCAGCCCAGAATCCGGGCCAAGGCATTGTTCGCCAGAATCAGTTGACCATCCCACTCACAGCGAAAGATCCCCTCGGCGGCATTGTCGAAAATGTCACGGAACTTTGATTCCGCCTCACGTAGCTTCTGTTCTGACAGCTTATGCTCTTCGATCTCCCGCGCCAGTTTTTCATACAGCATGGCGTTCTGGATGGATATGGCCGCCTGCGTCGCCAACAGATTCAGCAACTCCACCCGTTCGGTGTGGAAGACGCCCGCCAATTGGCTGTTTTCCAGGTACAACATGCCCACCATCACATGCTGGCGCAGGATCGGCATGCACAGTACTGATTTAGGCATCACCGCGACGATATACGGGTCGGAGACGAACAAGCCATCGATGGTTGCATCGTGCAGCACGACACAGGCTTGGGTGCGCTCCACATATTGGGTGATCTGCAGCGGTAGCTCCAAGGGGTTGGGCAATGCGGACGGGTCACCTATGGCCGGCAGGCTGGGCGTCTGGTGACCAGTCTGGCTGGCAGCGACCACCCAGCTTTCATCCCGCTTCAGCAACAGGCACGCTTTTTGTCCTCCGGCAGATTCCAACAGGGTATTCAGCAATTGCCCGAGCAGCTTGTCGAGCACAATCTCGCTGGAAATGGCGTGTGATGCCTTGAGCACAGCGGCGATGTCCAGCTCGCCCAGCGAGGGGCCATCATCTATCCGGCTGGGCCGCCGCCGGATGGGCGCTGCCATCTGTGGTGGGTCGCCCACCAATTGATTGGCAACCGGGGTCGGGCTGGCCGTAGCAGGCAGAAACTCCGTCAAAAGACGTGGATGCTCGCTCAGCAAAGCAGCGGCTTTATTCTTTGCCCCCCATGCGACATAGCCAAACCGTGCCTTGCGCATATAGATCCGGCCAAAGTCCAGCTTGCCTTGTTGCAACCAGAACTTGGCTGCCAACTCATTGGCCATGGCCTCGTGCTGTAAGTGCCCACTATTGCCTGCTGTCTGGATGGCTGCATCGTAAAGCTGCATGGCGTGCTCAGTCTCTCCCTGGATGCGGGCCAGCTCGGCGGACACCAGCTGGTATTGATGCAGGAAATTGGCGGGGCAATGCTCTGCCCAGATCAACAACTGCGCCTGATTGGCCTCAATCTGGGCTAGGCTCGCCCCCTCCACGTCCACATCTGGGTATAGCGCCAAGAGCACCAGCGAATGGACAAAATTGATGGCGGCCTCGGTGAGATTGCCTTTCACATAGCCCTGCATGCCCCGCGCCTCGTCCAGACAGCCCAATGCCAGCTCCGGAAAACCATACAGATACAGGGCAAACGCCTTGGCCAGACGGTAAAAACACAAGGCGGCAAATGACCGGTGCTCATGGCTGGCCAGCAGGAAATCCGCCTCGGTGGTGTCCGCGACATCAAATGACAGGATGCCTGCGGTCTCGCCAGCCAGATTGGCCGCCACCAAGCGACACCCGAGGATATTGTCGGTGGACAGATTGTGTTTCACCCGCTTGGCGAAGGACAGATGACGCGTGGTATCGCTCAGTAACTTGTTGAGATTCTCCCCCCGCAGAAAGCCATTCAGGGTTCGACAATTGGCCAGAATATAGCCGATGAATTGAAACTCTCCGGATTCCATACCAGCACGCTGTCCCTCATCATTGAACACGTCAGCCTCGGACACCGGGCGCATCCAATGATTGAGGAACATGCTGATGATCAGGCAGGCCTTGCACTTCAAGCTGTGGCTATTGTATTTCTCAGCCAGACGCAGCCCCAGCATGCCGAATTCGTACCCCATCTGATACCGGCCACGGTTGGCGGCCAGGGTATTGCCAAAGCTGGCATAGCCTTTTGACGACTCGGGCACATTGCCATACTGCATCGACAGCTTGGTCATGCGCGCCAACACCCAGCTGTAAAGGGCATACCGGTTGGTGAAGTAGATGGTGGTGTGCACCGTCATCATCACCTTCATGACGGCCATGATGCGCGGGTCGGTCATGGCGGGCAGATCAATCAAGGATGCGACGGTACAGGCTTGCAGACCAGCCTCCACATCAGCGATCTCCGCCTCCAACGCGGCGTTCAGATTCTCTGGTACCGGGAAGCCCATGCCTAGCAGAGCCAGTGCCTTGCTGGCCGATTCGACCGCCTCCTCGTTCTTGCCCAGCATGGTGAGCTGGGTGACCAGCTGAGCGTAGGCTTCGCTGCGATCGAGCAATGCTGCTTTCTGCCAGATGGTGTCGATCAGTTGCTCTGACGCTTCATAACAGCCGTTCAGGTATTCAGCCTCGGCGCGCTCACGGTGCAGCGCCAACGTCAGGTCGTACTGCTCCGCCCAATCACCGGGAAATGCCGTCATGCCTTGCTGCAGATAACTCAGCGCTGCACTGTAGGCAGAGGCAAATTTGGCTTTCCGGGCAGCCTCCAGATTGAGCTGAGCGACTTCGATCCGCTCACCTTCCGCATCGACCAATGCCAGGCCACGATTCAGATGATCCACCACCTCGAACAAGCGCTCACCCCATGCCGCCATCCCCAGGTTATTGAGCAACAGACGCCCCAGCCTTAGATGCAGGCCGGGCTTTTCGTCGTCTGCGATCAGCTCATATGCGGCTTGCTGCACCCGATCATGCAGAAATTTCAGTCGATGGTAGACCAGGGTTGAATCCGGGTTGCTCTGATCAAGGATGGACAGATCCGAAGCGGGCAGCAAAATGCCATCACGTACTGCCGGGAACAGCCGCCGGTAACACTCAGCGGGTTGCCTTTCGATCACCAGGGCCAAGGTCGCCAGATCGAAGCGGTTACCCAGGCAGGCGGCCAGCCTGAGTGCAGCCACCGTGTCCGCTGGCTGTTTACGTAATTTGGCCAGCATCAGGCTGACGACATTGTCGGTGATATCAGATTGCTCGATACGAGCAATATCCCAGCGCCAGCGTGCATGATCGGGGTTTTCCGGGTCAGCCTGGAACTGGATCATACCCTCTTGGTACAAGGTGGTCAGAAACTGGCCGACAAAGAACGGGTTGCCCGCCGTCTTGTGCAAGACCAGGTCAGCCAGTGGTTCGGCTTCCTCCAGGCTACAGTAGAACGCATCACTGACCAGCCGTGTCACATGCTCCAGGTGCATCGACTGCAGTACGATGAATGAAATCGGCGCGGCCTGTCGATCCAGCCGTTCGGTCAGCGCGGTCAATGGATGTTGCTCGTTGACTTCGTTGTCGCGGAAAGCACCGATGATCATCAGATGTCCGGCCTCATCGTCGATCAACAGCACCTCCATCAGCTGCAATGTCGCCATATCCGCCCACTGCAAGTCATCCAGAAAAATCACCAGTGGGTGATCCGCCTGGTAAAACACGCGGACAAAGCGCTGGAACAACATATTGAAGCGATTCTGCGCCTCGCGGGGGGGCAAGGCGGCCACTGGCGGCTGCGGCCCCAGGATCAGCTCCAGCTCAGGAATCACATCGATGATCAACTGGCCATTCTGCTCCAGCGCATCGATCAGCAGTTTCCGCCACCGCAGAATGCTGACCTCGCTCTCGGTCAACAGCTGGCCGATCAACGACTGCAGCGCCGTGACCAATGCGCTGTACGGCACAGTGCGCTGGAACTGGTCAAATTTACCGCTGATGAAATACCCACGCCGCATGGTGATGGGCCGGAACAGCTCTTGCACCAGGCAGGTCTTGCCGATACCTGAGTACCCGGCAATCAACATCAACATCCGCCCACCACGGCTGACATGCTCGAACGCATCGAGCATCTTGTCGATCTCCTGCTCCCGACCATACAGGGTTTGCGGCAGATGAAAACCACTGGGTATATCGTGTTCCGCCAGCTTGAACAGCTCAATGTCCAGGTGGTCTTTCAAGCGCAGCAGGCAGGCATCCAGGTCCGATTTGATTCCCCATGCACTCTGGTAACGACGTTCTGCGGTCTTCTCAAGCAGCTTGGCCACAATGTCGGCCACAGCTCTGGGGATGTCCGGATCGACATCGGACAGGAGCAATGGCATTTCAGCAAGATGGCAATGCACCAGCTCCAAAGAATCGCGCCCCTTGAAGGGCAGGTGATGGCTCAACAGCTCATACAACACCACCCCCATCGAATAGAAGTCGGTCCGGTAATCAAGTACGCGATTCATCCGTCGGGTCTGCTCGGGCGACATGTACGCCAATGCGCCCTCCAGCATATCGAGATTCTTGATGGTGGGGTTCTCTCGGGACAGCTGGGAGGCAATGCCGAAGTCGATGATCTTGAGCTGCCGGGTTGCGGGGTTGTAGACAATATTGTCCGGCGTGATATGTTTGTGGACGATATGCCGGGCATGGATCTCAGCAATACCCTCTGCCAGCAGACTGGCAATGGTGAGCGATTCCTCCAATGTGAATATCCGCTGGCCCATCCAATACTGCAAGGATTGCCCGCCGATGTCCTCCATGACCAGCACCGGGCGATTTCGGCTGAAAGCCAGGCTATAGGCCCTGGCCGCGCATCGGCAATCCAGCAATTGGCTGGCAATCTCGTATTCCCAGCGATATGACGCAACTGCTTCGGGGCGCGGGTAGTCCTGTCGCAATACTTTCAGCACCACCTGCTGCCCACGCAGCAAATCCACCGCGCGGAACACTTGGCTGCACGGGCTCTCATAGAGTTTTTCCTGAACATCGAATCCCACCACTGAGAACATGGCTTACTCGCTCAAGTCAATGGATGCAGTATTGTCGATACCCCGTCAACAAAAAACCTGATTCCCGAAATATTCCAGGCGTTTATTCAAGCCACATCAACAACACTCCACAGCCCCATTCAGGGTGAGGAATTTTTATGCCCGACAAACGACCAATGTTGGGCAAGGCACAATACAGCCTGATGATACAAGGCTTTCTCTACCTATCTGGCCGGTGACTTCCACCAATGCCATTACACTATATTTAGTCGATTCATGATCGATTTACACCTGCTTTCTGCGAATTGTATATATCCGTAAATTCAAAATTGAAAGCGCATCGCTAATTTAAAATGATCACCTATATCATTTGGCGACATGACCACATGTTCAATTGCATTGGATAAAAAAAGCCATGCCCAGACACGGCATGGCTCAATGCACTTGATGGCGTGCCACCCAGGCAGCACAATGGTGCGCTGCATTACGTAACGCAGTCATGCATATGCGTTTGGATGCACACCTACCCTAATGCACCCAGCCAACCAGGCTTACCCGCGCTTGGTCAGCCCACGCAATACCGCCCGGGCGGCGTCGATGATTTCTGACGCGGTCAAACCCACCGGCCCCAGGCCCTCAGTCACCAATTTGTCTGCCGCTGCACCATGCAGGTATACCGCGAGCTGCACTGCATCAAAACCACTCAAGCCCTGCCCCAGCAAGGCCGCAACCACGCCCGCCAACACATCTCCTTGCCCACCGCTGGCCAAGCCAGGGTTACCGCTGGTATTGATGCACCATTCCCCCTGACACGACATACAGATACTACCGCAGCCTTTCAGCACCAGATCAGCACCGAAATGCTCGGCCAATGCGGTAGCGGCCTGCAGGCGATCCGCCTGCACCGCTGCGGTCTGCCATCCCAGCAGGCGCCCGGCCTCCGCCGGATGGGGAGTCAGCACCGTGGTACCTTGTCGGGTTGCCAGCTGGTTGGCGAGATCGGGTTTGTCGGCAATCAAATTCAGGGCATCGGCATCCAACACCAATGGCAGCGGGGTGCGCAGTGCCAGATCGAGCGCATGTACGGCATCTGCGCTTTTCCCGAGCCCAGGCCCGACAGCCAGGCAAGTCAAATGCGCCAGATGGAACAGATCCTCGGCATGCCGGAGCATCAGCTCGGGTTGCAGGTGATCCACCCGAGGTGCATCCGGGTCAAGCAGGCCCAGTGTGACGCGACCGGCACCCAATTTCAGCGCGGCCCGCCCCGCCAGCAACGCGGCACCGACCATGCCCGCCGCGCCGCCGATCACACCAACACTGCCGAACAGCCCTTTGTGACTGTTGCGCAGCCGTGGCGCAAGCAGCCCGGCCACATCAGCGCCATGGAGCGCACGTCCAGCAGGCGCCAGCAGGGTATGGGCATCCAGGCCAAGCGGTGCCATGATGATCTCACCTGCGTGATCGGGCCCATCGTGAGTCAGCAGGCCGGGCTTCAAGCCGATGAAGGTCATCGTCCATTTGGCATGGACCGCACGCCCCAGCACTGCACCGGTCTTGGCGCACAGACCACTGGGCACATCCAATGCCAGCTTAGGCGCCGCCAGCAGATTCAGCTGATCAACCCAAGCCATCCAGCCCGCATCCAAGGGGCGGTTCAGACCAATGCCGAACAAACCGTCGATGACGATCCGATAGCTGGGGGCTGGGCTGGGTAGAGCCGTCAGACAAGGCTGCCCGGTGGCTTGCCAGTCCTGCCAGGCCCGTTGCGCATCGGGTGGCAAAGTCGCAACCTGCCCCAGGAACAACATGTCGATCTGGTAGCCAGCCTGCTTCAGCAAGCGTGCAGCCACCAACGCATCCCCCCCATTGTTACCCTGCCCGGCCACACACAGAATCCGTTGTCCGGTAGGCACATGGCTCCGCACCCAGTCCGCCACGGCCTGCCCCGCCAGTTGCATCAGTGGTTGGCCGACCTGGGTCGCCCCCATGCTCTCCAAGGTCCGTATCTGCTCCACATGGTATACAGCAGTCATCGCAATCCGCTCCCTTCAATACCGGTCTTCATCCCAACAGGGTAGCGCGAAAGCGCCAGCCTGGCGACCCAGGCGGGATACGACATTGCATCCGCCTAGTCACCCTCGCATCAGGTAGAATGCCGGTTTTGTCTTGTTCCGTTGGAATGGCACGCCTGCCATGTATCATATCGAATCGTTGCGCCCTGACCACACGGCCCTCGCCGCCGACTTCTACCGCCAGATCGGTTACCGTCATATGCTGACTGGCGATGAGCGACTCATCGGAGCCTGGTCGGACAACCGGCTCGTCGGATGCGTCCGGCTCTGCCAAGAACAAGGTGAATCCGTCCTGCGTGGCATGCAGATCTTGCCGGCGTACCAGCGGCAAGGCCTGGGCACCCGGTTGTTGTTGGCGCTCACTCAAGCAGTTGGCGACCAGCCCTGCTATTGTGTGCCATATCACCATTTACATGGTTTCTATCATCAAGCCGGTTTTCGCGTGTTGCCGCTGGATCAAGCCCCTGGTTTTCTGTCCGAGCGGGTATTGCGTTACCGTCATGATGGATTGCCAGTCGATTTGATGGCTCGTCTACCTTCATACACCGATTGACACCACAATGCGCCTGCTGTTCAAGCTCATCAAAATACTATTGTTGCTGGGTATCGTACTGATCGTCGCATCTGGCGGCTGGCTGTTCCATTTTGCCAACAGCCCGCTGCCCGTCGGCCAATACCCCAAAACATTCACAATCCGCCACGACAGCAATCTACGCGCTGTCACCCGTCAGCTCACGCATCAAAAGGTGCTGAATGAACCTTGGAGCTTCTGGCTGCTGGCACGCCTGTCTGGCCGCAGCACCCAGCTGAAGGCTGGCAGCTATCAGCTTACCGAGGCAATCACCCCGCTGATCCTGTTGGATAAATTACAGAAAGGGGACTTCCACCTGAGCGTCGTCACCATCATCGAGGGCTGGACATTCCGGCAGATGCGCGAAGCACTGGACCGCCATGCCCACCTGCGGCACGACACCCAGGGGTTGACGGATGAGGAGATCCTCAACCGGCTGGACATCCCTCAGCGTAATCCAGAGGGCCTGTTCTTCCCAGATACCTATTTCGCGGCGCTGGGCAGCTCCGACCTGCAGATCCTACGCCGTGCACACGAGACCATGCAGCAACACCTTGAAGAAGCCTGGAACGAACGCGCCGCAGACCTTCCGTACCGCGATGCCTACGAGGCGCTGATCATGGCCTCGCTGATCGAAAAGGAAACTGGCAGAGCGTCGGATCGCACACTGATCGGTGGGGTGTTTGTGAATCGCCTGAAGAAAGGCATGCGCCTGCAAACCGACCCAAGTGTGATCTATGGGCTGGGCGCCAAATTTGATGGCGACTTGCGCAAGGCCGACCTGCAGAACGACACCCCCTACAACACCTACACCCGAGGCGGCCTGCCACCCACACCGATTGCCCTGCCCGGTTTGCAGTCGCTGCAGGCGGCGGTGAACCCGGCCCGTACCGATGCCTTGTATTTCGTTGCACGCGGCGATGGCAGCTCCCACTTCTCCGGCTCGCTTGATGAACATAACCGCGCTGTCGATAAATACATCCGGAGTCGTTGATCATGTTCCTCATCACCCTGACCTATCGCGTACCATTGACGGCAGTCGATGCCGCCCTGCCTGCGCACATCGATTACCTGCAGCAACAATATGCAGCTGGTGTGTTCCTGGCCAGCGGTCGGCGCACGCCTCGCACTGGGGGTGTGATCTTGGCGACTGCCGCCGATCGCCAGACATTGAATGCCACGCTGGCCGCCGATCCCTTTTACCAGCAGGGCATCGCTGATTATGATGTGATTGAATTCACCCCGACCATGACGGCCCCGGGACTTGAAAAATTGAAGGAATACTAGCCAGACCATGCCTGCACGTTTTATCACTTTGGAAGGCATCGATGGTGCCGGCAAAAGCACCCATCTGACCTGGCTCACACAGTGGCTGGCCCGCCACGCCATTGACCATATCATCACCCGCGAGCCAGGCGGCACGCCGCTGGGCGAGCAACTACGCGCCCTCCTGCTACATGAACCCATGCACCTGGAAACCGAGGCACTGCTGATGTTTGCCGGGCGGCGCGAACACCTGCACCAAGTCATCCAGCCCGCGCTTGCCGCCGGGCGCTGGGTGGTGTCAGACCGCTTTACCGATGCCAGCTTCGCTTACCAAGGCGGGGGACGGGGCCTGAGCGAGGCCAAGCTGCGCGAGCTGGAGCACTGGATCGGTGGCATCCAGCCGGATCTGACCCTGCTGTTCGACGTCCCACTGGCCGTCAGCCAAGCCCGCATGGCCAGCTCACGCCAGTTGGATCGCTTCGAGCAGGAGCAAAGCGATTTCCATGCACGTGTCCGCCAGGCCTATCTGGATCGCGCTCACGCTTATCCACAGCGCTTCCGCATCATCGACGCCAGCCGCCCCATCGCGGACATCCACGCAGAGCTTACCCACCTCATGGAAACATTCATCGCATGAGTATCCATCCTTGGCATGCCGGTGCCTGGGCCCAGCTCAACACCACCCGCAGCCGCTGGCCCCATGCCCTATTACTGACTGGGCCACAGGGCATCGGCAAGGTCGCCTTTGCCAAGCAGGTGGTGGCGTCTTTGCTGTGCGAGCACCAGCAACCGGATCACCAACCCTGTGGACAGTGTGACGCCTGCCATTGGCTCGCCAACCACAGCCATCCGGACTTCCGTGAACTGACGCTGCTGGAAGACGAAGACGGTGATGATGAAACCAAAAGCAAGAAAGCGCCGACCCAGATCAGCATCAAACAGGTTCGGGAACTGACCGATTTCGTGAACGTCACCTCACACCGACAAGGCTCGCGCATCACGCTATTACATCCGGCAGAAGCCATGAATGGCGCCGCTGCCAATGCTTTGCTGAAGACATTGGAGGAACCCCCTCCCGGTGCGCTGTTCATCCTGGTCAGCCACCAGCCACAACGGCTGCTACCCACCATCCGTAGCCGCTGTCGCGTCTTCACCCTGGCTGCGCCCTCCACCGATGAGGCCACACGCTGGCTGGCCGCCCAGGGGGTGGAAGCGCCGGAACAAGCACTGGCGCAAGCCGGCTACGCCCCGCTACTGGCCTTGTCTCTGGCAGACCCAGCCTTGCAGGCCGAACGCCGGTCATTCACCGCGGCCCTGGCCGAGCCCCAGCGGCTCGACCCATTACACCTGGCAGATATCTGGCAGAAAACCGATATATTGAAAATCGTGGACTGGTTACAAAAATGGCATTATGACCTGCTAAGCTGTCAATTATCCGGCATAATTCGCTACCATCCGGAGCGCAAGACCGAGATCGAAAGACTGGCCAGACCAGCCGATCCGCTCCGGCTGAATGAATTCGGCAAGCAATTGATGGATGCCCGGCGCCTGGCGCACCATCCGCTCAATCCCAGGCTTGTCTTGGAACAACTGTTTTTTGCCTATATCGACACGCTGAAAAAGCAAACCAACCATGGCTGAAGATAACAAACCCTCAGCAGCGGCGGCCCGCGCCGGCGTGCTGTCACTGAGCATCAAGGAAAAATCCGCGCTGCATGCCGCCTATATGGTCTTTGTACAAGGGGGCGGCATCTTCATCCCAACCTCACGACAATACAAGATCGGTGACGAGGTCTTCATGTTGCTCACCTTGATGGATGACCCCAACCGTCTGGCCGTTGCAGGCAAGGTGATCTGGATCACCCCGGCTGGCGCACAAAGCAATCGCACCCAAGGCATTGGCGTGCAATTCACCCAGAACGAGAATGGCATTGCCGCCCGCAACAAGATCGAGTCGCTGCTGGGCAGCGCGCTGCAGTCCAATCGCCCGACGCACACAATGTAGGCATTTGACGTATCATCTGGCCGTTGCCCGTCAACATGACGTGCAACGGCTTTTTCTTTATATTGACTTGATCCGGTTGATCAAGCCTGTTTTCTGCCAGTAATAACATGCCATTTGTCGATTCACACTGCCATATCAATTTTCCAGACCTCGCCAACCAGGCCGATCTGCTACTCAAGCAGATGGCGGACAATCAGGTCAGCCATGCGCTATGCGTGTCAGTCAGCCTGCCAGAATGGCCAGGTGTGATCGAGATGGCCGAGCGCTATCCCAACATCTACGCATCGGTCGGCGTCCATCCGGACTACGAAGACACGCCTGAACCCAGTGTCGAGCAACTGATCGAGCTCGCCCAGCACCCCAAAGTGATTGCCATTGGCGAAACCGGCCTGGATTACTACCGGCTGACTGGCGACCTGGAGTGGCAACGCGAGCGGTTCCGCACCCATATCCGCGCAGCCAAATCCTGCGGCAAGCCGCTGATCATCCACACCCGCGCTGCGGCAGAGGATACGTTGCGCATCATGCGGGAGGAAGGCGCATGCGAGGTGGGCGGCGTGATGCATTGCTTCACTGAGAGCTGGGCCGTGGCCGAGGCGGCCATTGCTGAGAATTTCCACATCTCCTTCTCAGGCATCGTCACCTTCAAAAATGCAGTGGAGCTGAAAGAAGTGGCCCGACGTACGCCGTTGGAACGCATGCTGATCGAAACCGACTCACCATACCTGGCGCCAGTTCCGTTCCGGGGCAAAATGAACCACCCGGCGCTGGTAAAGCACGTGGCTGAGCACATTGCCGATTTACGTGAAACCACGGTTGATGCGATTGCCACCGCCACCACGGCCAATTTCTTCAACCTGTTCCGTGCGGCCAGACCATGACCATGGAATTCACCCTGCTCGGCAGCGGCTCCAGTGCGGGCACACCGATCATCGGCTGTGAATGTGCAACCTGCCGATCAGACGACCCGCGCAATCAACGCACACGAGCCTCGGCCTTGATCCAGGTCAACGGCCTCAATCTGCTGATCGACACCGGGCCCGATCTGCGCCTGCAGGCGCTACGCGAAGGTATCAAGCGGGTTGACGCAGTGCTCTACACCCATCCTCATGCCGACCACCTGAATGGTATCGACGATCTCCGCGCCTTCTGCTACCACCAGCGGGCAGCCATACCCATCTATGGCAATCCATTCACCATCCATGACATCCAGCAGCGCTTTGCATATTGTTTTTTCCCACCGGGTCAATTCTGGGACAAGCCCATTCTTGATGCACGGCCTGTGGAAGGCCCGTTTGAATTCGGCGGCGTGACCATCACGCCAATCCCAGTGGTACATGGCCGCTGGCTCATCCATGGCTACCGCATCGGCAACATCGCCTACATCACCGATGTCAACGACATCCCGGACGCCTCCTGGCCCTTATTACAAGGCCTGGACATCCTGTTGCTGGACTGCCTGAAAGCCACCCCCTACCCGAGCCATTTCGGCGTCGAGCAAGCCATTGACCATGCCCAGCGGATTGGTGCTGGGCAGACCTACCTGATCCACATGACGCACGACCTGGAATACCATGCCCTGCAAAGCCAGCTGCCAGCGAATATCGCCGTAGGCTACGACGGACTGCACCTGACCATCTGACGCCCGCGCCCCCAATACAACAGCCCCCTTATGGCCTGCCGAGGCCAAGACGCCACATCCGCGCTGGCCTGCACGCGCTCAAGCAATCTGCCCCCTGAACAAAGCCACCATCAGCATCCCACCCTGCTGAAAAATGAATACGGCATCTTGTCGAAAGCATATTCATTTCGGCGCAAGCAGCATATAATGGCTGACGATTGCTGCGGTGCAGCATTTGGAGAAGAAACGTGACTCACCCTGGAGAACAAGCGTTACCTCGTATTGTGATTGTTGGCGGCGGAGCCGGCGGCCTGGAACTGGCAGTGCGCCTAGGCGACAAACTGGGCAAGCGGAAACAAGCCGAAATCGTGCTGATCGATGCCGCCCGAACCCACCTTTGGAAACCACTACTGCACCAAGTTGCCGCCGGCACACTCGACAGCCACGCCGATGAACTTGAATACCTGGCGCTGGCACGCTGGCATCACTTCACCTTCCGCCTGGGCCGCATGGATGGCCTGGCCCGCGCCAAGCGGGAAATCTACCTCGCCCCCACACTTGATGAAAATGGCGAAGAGCTCCTTCCCAGGCAATCGATTCCCTACGACAACCTTGTGCTGGCCATTGGCAGCCAGACCAATGATTTCCACACCCCAGGCGCCCGAGAACACGCCATCATGCTCGACTCCGCCGCCGCCGCTGAGCGCTTCCACCACAAGCTGATCAACGCCTGCATCCGTGCCCAAGCCACCAAACAGGCCGCAGGCGAGGGGCGGATGACCGTCACCATCATTGGCGGGGGCGCAACGGGTGTGGAGCTGTCGGCAGAGCTGCATATGACCACCCGCATTCTGAGCAGCTATGGTTTTGCCAATATCCACCCGGAAAAAGACTTGAAAATCGTCATCGTCGATGCAGCTCCCCGCCTGCTCTCTATGCTGCCAGAACGTGTGTCAGCGGCAGTCGGCCTGGAATTGCGCAAGATCGATGTGGAAATACATGCCAACGAACGAGTGGTCGAGGTATCACCGCAAGGCGTGAGCATGGCAAGTGGCAAATTCATCCCCAGCGGCCTGGTAGTATGGGCCGCCGGCATCAAGGCACCTGACTTCCTGAAAGACATCGACGGCCTGGAAACCAATCGACTGAATCAGCTGGTGGTTGATCAGCACCTGCAAACCACCCGTGATCCAAATATCTTCGCAATGGGGGATTGTGCGACCTGCCCACAGGGCGAGGGCAAACCTGCTGTCCCACCACGCGCCCAGGCGGCACATCAGCAAGCCACCATGATGGTCAAGACGCTGACCAATCGATTGAAAGGCAAAGCTCTCCCGACCTTTCGCTACCACGACCATGGCTCATTGGTCTCGCTAGGTGAATACAGCACGGTCGGCTCATTGATGGGCGGTCTGGCAAAAGGCAGCCTGTTCATCGAAGGGCTATTCGCCAAGGTGATGTATTGGTCGCTGTATAAAAAACACCAAGTGGCCATCAATGGCTGGTTCCGCACCTGGCTTGCCACCTGGGCGGAAACCATTGCCCGCGTACGCAATCCTCGAATCAAATTGCATTGATATCGGGAACCGGCACGCATCAATCCACTCTAACTACAGGTTGGGTCAATCAAACCCAACCTTGCCCCGACCATCCGCAGCCCTCTGCTGGCTGGGGCATTGCAGCCCACCTGTCTGCAAAGGAGAAGACGATGAACGATCCCCTACTCTCACCACAGGAAGCACTGGCCGAATTCGACCCCGTCCTCTGCGCGCTCTATGGCGACCACCCCTGCCAGTCCGCCCAAGAGGTTGCAGACGCCATGATCAGCGCAGATCAATCCTGGCGACAATTCGCCCGTGCTCATGACGAGGCGGGCTCCGCCAGCTGGGTGCACATCGGCTGATCACTCCACGCGAAAGCCCACTTTCAGCGTAACCTGCCAGTGGGCAATCTGGCCATTCACCAACTGGCCACGCGTTTCGATCACCTCAAACCAATCGAGGTGATGGAGGGTCTGTGCTGCTTTTTCAATCGCATTACGAACAGCCTCATCCGACCCCTTGTCCGACGACCCAACCAGCTCCACCAACTTATAGACATGCCCGGTCATGTTGCACCCCTCCTGTTTTTGGTCACCCACGCCATCCTTCCTTCATGTTCAGCATAGCAATGTCCCCCTACCCTGGCTGCCCATTCGCAGGCAGGCCTGGCAAATCAGCTCCAGCCCTGGCTTTCCAGGCACCACTTGGAAACGCCTTGCACCAGGCCGACTCTCAGGATCTCAGTACATTCCCGGCTAGGCAAAGCAATTGATGCATCGCAAGATATTGCTTTGCAATTTGCTGTAGTGTTGTCGGATGCAAGCATCGTGCTATCGATTTTTCGAATATGAAATATCGGTATTACGCGATAAATTCGATGGATTTACTGGTAGAATCTCGGCAAATTCACGAATGCGATCAACGTCCTGAGCAGATACACACTTGATGATCCGATCGTATTGCCCACCCTATTTTTTTGACTGAGTCGAGCATGTCCGCTTCCTACTTCACCGAACGCGTTTTGAGTGTCCACCACTGGAACGATACCCTGTTCAGCTTCAAGACCACCCGTGATCAAGGCCTGCGTTTTCACAACGGCCATTTTGTGATGATCGGCCTGGAAGTTGAAGGTCGACCTCTGATGCGTGCTTACAGCATTGCCAGCCCGAATTATGAGGAACACATGGAGTTCTTCTCCATCAAGGTACAGAACGGGCCGCTGACATCACGCCTGCAACACTTGAAGGAGGGCGACCAGATCCTCGTCAGCCGCAAGCCCACCGGCACCTTGGTGCTGGATGACCTGAAGCCTGGCAAACACCTGTACTTGTTTGGCACCGGAACGGGTTTGGCACCGTTCATGAGCATCATCCAAGACCCGGAAACCTATGAGCGGTTTGAAAAAGTCATTCTGTTCCATGGTGTGCGGACAGTCAGTGAATTGGCGTATGCAGACTTCATCACCAAGCAATTGCCCGAGAATGAATTCTTTGGCGAGGCGATTCGTGACAAGTTAATCTATTACCCAGCGGTGACCCGTGAGACATTCCGTAATCAAGGTCGTCTGGGTGATTTGGTGGATTCCGGCAAGCTGTGTGCAGACATTGGCCTGCCGCAGCTGAACCCCGAAACTGACCGCGCCATGATCTGCGGCAGCCCGAGCATGCTGAAAGACACCTGCGCAATGCTGGATTCAAGAGGTTTCAAGGTATCACCTCGCGTTGGCGAGCCCGGCGATTATGTGATCGAGCGCGCATTCGTCGAGAAATGATCCAGTCGTATACCAACCAGAAGACGGCCTGTTGAAAAGACAGGCCGTTTTTTCATGAAGACACTCAATGACACTGCCAGACTGGGCGATGCACCAAGCATCCTTCCAGGTCAAATACCGGCACCGCTGTCATGCCAATCCATGAATGCAGCATCGCCGCCCATAGCGTGATCCCTTCCAGGCTCTTGGCAATCAGCATCCGCTGCCGCTCTGGCGACAGGTCTGCATGAATGTACTCCAACCCCATGATGCTGTGATGTTCATCCGCTTCGACGTGGATATCAAAATACTCGTCGCCTGCCCCCAATCGTTGCATGGTCGGTGCAACCACCTTGAAAAAGTCATTTGAGCAACGCTCGATACCACAATTCAACGCCACCAGCCATTTGTCACGATCCTGCTCAACCGCCATCTGATATGCCAGATTCACACAAGCGTTGGTTTCCGGTGTGGTGATGACCGCCCGAATCTCATCTGACGATTGCAGCAGGCCTTGCTTGAGCATCCATTTCAACAACAGCTGGTGATGGGTGGATTCCCCGGATGCATGCGCTGAATAAAAGGGCATCATGTGGTTCTCGTGCATGGGGGTCAGCCCGAGCATCAAACCCATGACCTTGGGAAAAGTTGCAGAATGATAATAAAGCTGACACGCACACGCCTTGAAATCCCGAGGGGATTGCATGTGCTGGATGAATTCAAAGAATGGCATACCCCGCACCGTTTCGCTGGCCCGATGGATCGGTCCAACGATCCAATCATACTGTCGTGCAATTTCCGACAAGCGCTCGCTCGAAATCAGCTGGTAGTGTTGATCCAAAACAACAGGGCCAGAAAAAGTCGAGTGTGATTGGCTCACAGACATGGCATGCCTCCAAAACCGGAACTGACCTACGCTTTCCACATCGAATATACGGATTAAAAATCAATGCCAATATATTAATTTTTAAAACAATTTCCATCCAGCCAAACTATTGACACCACATAGCCGATTGAAAGAACTTTCATTACTGACCATCGCGAAAAGTGTCCGACCTCATGACTGGCCCGCCATTACAAGCCACCATACATCAGCAGATCAACACCATGATCCGACGACATGCTCCATCTGCCAATGAATCATGCCCCCTTGCAGATCTTGCCAACGCAAGGAACGCTGGGATTCACCCAATTCACTACCTGCATATAGCCGGATTTACGTGATTGGTATATTTATCAGAATCAACAAACAACCACCTGATCAACAAGGCTGATCGCAATGGCGGCAGCCATCCTTGCAAACCTAGGCCTGGTACAACCTATTTCTTGAGTGTGACAACGCTTCGTGTTACAACTAAATCAAGAATGATCCAGGCTCTCACCGGAGGATCGCCTCATGGGCAAACACTACCGGGTTCACATCTCCGTCGCCCCCCTTGGTGCAACCGAGGTCAAAAAAGCCCTCACCGCCATCCGCGAGGCATGGACATCACCTCACTACATCAACAAATTGGAGAAAAACAAGGTTTTTTTCCTGCAAGCCTCAGCCGAAGCAGGCTTTCTCCCAGATGAAAGCGAACAGGCCTTCGCCCAACGGGTGTCGGTTGCCATCTGGAAGAAAGTCGGTCGTTACGTCAAAGTGGTCATCGACACCAGTGACAGCGACGAAGTCCCCACCGACTGTTTTGAATTGAGCGAATACGACTACCGAAAACTGATGCGTGCCAGCTGAGCTTCGTGCGCCACTGGCCATCCAGTTGAATGGCCTCGCGGCTCGACATCGAAGCCGCCCTTTATCGCCAGGTACCCTCCCCTAACGGCACTGGGCGACTGCGTCCGCCAAACGCTCGACCGCAATCACCTCCATCCCTTCGATAGGCGTCTTGGGGCGATTGGCCTTCGGGACAATAGCCTTGGTAAAGCCCAGCTTGGCAGCCTCCTTCAATCGCTCCTGCCCACGCTGCACCGGTCGCACCTCCCCGGCCAGCCCCACCTCACCAAATACCACCATTTTCTCAGTCAAGGCCCGATTCCGCATCGAAGACACCACCGCCAACAACACGGCAAGATCTGCCGCCGGCTCGGCAATTTTTACACCGCCAACAGCATTGATGAACACGTCCTGATCGAAACAGCCGATCCCGGCATGGCGATGCAACACCGCCAACAGCATAGCCAACCTGTTCTGCTCCAGCCCCACTGACAAACGACGTGGATTGGGCGAGTGGGCATCATCGACCAATGCCTGTACTTCGACCAGCAGCGGGCGGGTACCCTCCTGCGTCACCATGACACAAGAGCCCGGAACCGGCTCTTCGTGCTGCGACAAAAACAAGGCAGAAGGGTTGGACACACCACGCAGCCCCTTGTCCGTCATGGCAAAGACACCCAGCTCATTGACCGCACCAAACCGATTCTTGATTGCCCGGATCAAACGAAAACTGGAATGCGTATCCCCTTCGAAATACAGCACCGAGTCCACAATATGTTCCAGCACCCTTGGCCCCGCCAGTGCACCCTCTTTGGTGACATGGCCGACGATGATCATGGTCGTACCATGCGATTTGGCGTACCGGGTCAGTTGCGCCGCACACTCCCTGACCTGGGCTACGCTCCCCGGCGCAGATTGCAACGTATCGGTGTACACGGTCTGAATCGAGTCGATCACCACGACATCCGGCTTTTCCGTGGCCAGCGTCGCGGCAATCCTTTCCAGCTGGATCTCGGCCAACAGCCGCACAGAGGCGGCATCAACCGCCAACCGTTTGGCGCGCAACGCAATCTGCTGTGCGGATTCCTCACCACTGACATAGAGCACATGCCGCGTCACCCCTACTTGTGCCAGGGCCTGCAGCAGCAGCGTGGACTTGCCGATTCCCGGATCGCCACCGATCAATACCACCGCGCCTTTGACCAACCCCCCGCCCAGCACACGATCCAACTCATCGATACCGGTCGGGTGTCGTGGCACCTCTTCCGCTGTCACGGCGGAAAGCGACTGCACCTCACTGGATTTCGCCAATCCGGCAAAGCGCTTTTGCGTGCTTTCCAAAATCGTTTCACTGAGGGTATTCCACTCCCCGCAATGCGGGCACTGCCCCTGCCACTTTGAAGATTGCCCACCACAAGCCGCACAACTATATGCGGTTTTTATTTTACTCATTGACATACACCCCAGCCGAGAAAATACAGCGCAACTTGACAAATGACGATGGTCTCACTCGAGAATATTGCAATTGACATATTTATTCAATTATGAATCCGTGTGAGTTTTGAACTATTGATTCAGAAATCTGTCACAGAAACGACGTCGATGATTTTTACATGTTATTGAAAATTCATTGACTTGCGACTGACAATTCCTTGTCATGTTTAAATTTTCTTTTTCTGGCACAAAGATTGCTGATGGTCTATCAACACAATAAGACCAGAAAACTGGCAAACGATTTCAAATTTTCAGGGGATAAACATGGGCGTTTGGCGTTGGCTTGACTATTTCAAACCCGGCGAGAAAGGGATGGGGCAACAGCCCCGGGCTCAGTTGTTGACCGAACAACAAGCTGCCGATTTTCTTCAACCCTTTCTTTTGCATAAAAACGCTGCCGAATGGCTGCAAAGTGATCGTCGCTCCGACCCGGTGATTTCTTTTCTGCTGATTGATGGAAAACCCCATTACTTACAAGATGATTTACTGGAATTCATCAATCAATTGGTTCAGCCCGCACAGATGTACTTCATCGAGGGCGTGCCGGCAGGCATTGATCGACGGACTGGCAATGAAAGGCGAGCTGGAAATGATCGTCGCTTCCACGCGGAGATTCAGCTTCAGCCCACAGTGGAGCGACGCATCTATGTCAAACCGGATCGTCGCCTGCGTGGCCCGCTGGATCGCCGTGGCAAATGATACCGTGACACCCGACCCTGCTGGCGTGGATCATCAAATCGTATCAACCGACACTTGATGGTACAAACCAGCTCTCATGCGTCTATGTTCACGTTCGTTGCCGCCTCCCAAGAGGATTGGACTCTGCCCGTTGTCGCCTGACCGCCTTTGGATCAGCCTGCAACGGGCGGTAGATTTCAACACGATCACGATCACGCAGCACCGTGTCCGGTGTGATAGGCCTGGAGAAAACGCCCAGTTTCAAGACCTGCGCCGCCAGCTCCGGATGTTTGCCAAACAAGCCCGACATCTCAATGGCCTGCTTGGCTGTCGTGCCTTCAGGCACCGTCAGGCTCAGCAAGGTCTGCTGACTTGCCAGGGCGTACACCACTTCGACCCGAATACTGATCATGGGGCATACACCTTGTCTGCCCGTCGGATGAAAGCATCCACAAACGTATTGGCAATTTTGCTGAAGACCGGGCCGATGATTTTCTCAAGAACACCATTTGAGAATTCATAACTCAGCTTGAACTCGATCTTGCACGCGGCCTCGCCCAGTGGCGTGAACAGCCACAATCCTTCCAGATGTTGAAATGGCCCATCCACCAGCAACATATCGATACGCTGGCCAGGCTGATTGGTATTCCTGGTCGTGAACTGATGTTTCAGCCCATGATAATCGATGAACAGCGTCGCGGTCGTCTCTTCACCCTGCCTGGACAGCACCTGCGTTCCGCCACACCAGGGCAAAAACTCCCGATATTGCTCGATCGCTTCGACCAGATGGTACATTTGCTGTGCGGTGTGCTCCACCAGCACAGTCTTGACAACTTGATGCATCGGTTTTTGCCTGAAAACTGGTAAAATGCCTGATTTTACCCGATTCGTTGCTCGCGCTGCAGCCAAGTGGGGTTCCAGCAAGCCCTGTGCGCCATGCTTCGTTTCTCGAATCGATATTGGTTACTGTAGTAGCCCCGTACAGCATCCACAATATGGCCTTCGAATCAGGTCAACCATTAAGGCATCAAGCCAGATGAGCATCATCAACAACCGCAAAGCCTTTCACGATTACTTTATCGAAGAAAAGTTCGAGGCCGGCATTGTGCTGGCAGGCTGGGAAGTCAAAGCCATCCGCGCAGGTCGAGTACAACTCAAGGAAGCCTACGTCATTGTGCGCAACAGCGAGATCTACCTGTTCGGCTGCCACATCACCCCCCTGCTATCCGCCTCGACCCACGTGCAGCCCGACCCGCTACGCACACGCAAGCTACTCCTGCATATTGAAGAAATCCGCCGCCTGATCGGCAAAGTCGAGCGCGCTGGCTACACACTGATCCCACTCGACCTACACTACACCAAGGGCCGGATCAAAGCTGAAGTCGGCCTGGCAAAAGGCAAGAAGCAACACGACAAACGTGAAAGCGAAAAAACACGCGAATGGCAGCGTGAAAAAGCCCGCTTGCTACGTAATAAGGTTTAACCCCGCAAGGAATGCCCATGGACAAAATCCTCATCCTGGACTTCGGTTCTCAAGTCACCCAACTGATTGCACGACGCGTCCGCGAAGCGCATGTCTACTGCGAATTGCATCCTTTCGATATGAGCATCGATGCAATCCGCGCATTCAATCCCAAGGGGATCATCCTGTCCGGCGGCCCCAACTCGGTATACGAGAGCGACTACCAAGCCGACCCAGCCCTGTTTGAGCTTGGCATTCCCGTCTTGGGCATCTGCTATGGCATGCAATGGATGGCCCAGATGCTGGGCGGCAAAGTCGAAGCCGGCAAGGTGCGTGAGTTTGGCTATGCAGAAATCCGCGCCCGTGGTCATAGCAAACTGCTGGAGGGTTTGCAGGATCGTACCAATGACGCCGGCCACGGCCTGCTGGATGTCTGGATGAGCCACGGCGACAAGGTCACCACACTCCCAGATGGATTCAAGGTCATCGCTGAAAACCCATCCTGCCCGATTGCGGCCATGGCCAATGAAGACCGGCACTGCTATGCGGTACAGTTCCACCCGGAAGTGACCCACACCAAGCGCGGCACTGAAATGCTACACCGCTTTGTGCTTCACATCTGCAATGCCAAACCCGCTTGGACGATGCCCAATTACATCGACGAAGCCATCATCAAGATCCGCGAGCAAGTGGGCGACGAAGAAGTCATCCTCGGCCTGTCGGGCGGCGTTGACTCATCTGTAGCTGCCGCACTGATCCACCGCGCCATTGGCGACAAATTGACCTGTGTATTCGTTGATCACGGCCTATTGCGGCTGAATGAAGGGCAGATGGTCATGGACATGTTCGCCCGCAACCTGGGCGTCAAAGTCATCCATGTCGATGCCAGTGAAACCTTCATGCAACACCTGGAAGGCGTGACCGACCCAGAGCAAAAACGCAAGATCATTGGTCGTGAATTTGTGGAGGTTTTCCAGCACGAAGCCAAGAAACTGCCCAATGCAAAATGGCTGGCACAAGGCACCATCTACCCGGACGTCATCGAATCGGCAGGCGCCAAGACCAAGAAGGCCCACACCATCAAGAGTCACCACAATGTCGGCGGCCTGCCAGAGACATTGAACCTCAAACTTCTTGAACCCCTACGCGAACTATTCAAAGACGAAGTCCGCCAACTGGGCATCGCGCTGGGTCTACCCCACGACATGGTATATCGCCACCCCTTCCCCGGCCCCGGCCTGGGCGTGCGGATACTGGGCGAAGTTAAACGCGACTATGCCGACCTGCTGCGCCGCGCCGACGCGATTTTCATCGAGGAGCTGCGCAACACCAAGAATGCCGATGGCAAAAGCTGGTATGACCTCACCAGCCAAGCATTCGCAGTCTTCCTGCCGGTCAAGTCCGTCGGTGTCATGGGCGATGGCCGCACATACGACTATGTAGTCGCCCTGCGCGCCGTAGTCACCACCGACTTCATGACCGCACACTGGGCAGAGCTGCCCTATGACCTACTTGGACGCACCTCCAATCGCATCATCAACGAAGTACGAGGCATCAATCGAGTGGTTTATGATGTCTCTGGCAAACCACCTGCCACGATTGAGTGGGAATGATCCCGCGTCTGGCAATAGCTGGCACGGGCTAGCACCAACCACCCCTGAAACCCGCATCCGTGCGGGTTTTTCATGTCTGCGTCTGGCAACGACTGGCAAGAGTTGGCAATGCCAAGCACTTACATTTCGTGGCATCGAAGTTGGTATGCTCATTTAGTGATGCCATGATTGACCTTTCCCCACCACGGTATACCAAGAATTAGTTAGCATGGAGGGCGATAGGAGCTCACATGCGCAAGGCGAGATTCAACGAAGTCCAGATCATTGGCATCCTGAAAGAAGCAGAAGGCGGCATGCCTGTTGCCGAGTTGTGTCGCAAGCACGGTATTTCAGATGCGACGTTCTACAACTGGCGTAACAAGTTTGGCGGAATGGATGCATCTGACGCCCGACGGCTCAAGCAACTCGAAGACGAGAATGCCCGGTTGAAGCGGATGGTGGCGAACCAGGCACTTGATATTGAGATGCTGAAGGAAGTGCTGGCAAAAAACTGAGTCGGCCTGCCGATCGATGCCGTGCTGCGGAGCATTTGATTACATCTCGTGGCATATCTGAACGGCGGGCCTGCACGCTGGTTGGTGTGAATCGTAAAACGTTCCGGCGACCACCGCCTATTGATCGTGATGAGGCACTGCGGAACCGGCTGGTTGAGCTAGCGGAGCAGCGTCGTCGCTTCGGATCACCC